>NZ_JBIATA010000011.1:0-257554 GCF_042891295.1 Streptomyces sp. NPDC001902
CGCACCGCCGCACAGCCCGCGTCGATCGCCGCGAACACGTACTTCGGCTGGAAGTGGATGTCCGCGATCACCGGGATCTGCGACTTCCTCGCGATCTGCGGCAGCGCGTCCGCGTCGTCCTGCGAAGGGCAGGCGACCCGGACGATCTGGCAGCCCGCCGCGGTCAGTTCGGCGATCTGCTGCAGGGTCGCGTTGACGTCGGCGGTGAGCGTGGTCGTCATGGACTGGACGGAGACGGGGGCGTCGCCGCCCACCGCCACCGACCCGACCTGGATGCGCCGCGAACGGCGGCGCTCCGCGAGCGGCCGGGCCGGGACGGAGGGCAGGCCGAGCTGGACGGGCTCGACAGCTGTCATCGCGACGTCACTTCCCGCGGTTGCCGGCGATGGTCTCCCGGGTGGCCCTGATGGACTCCTTGAGGGAGGTCATCGTGGCCAGGACGGCGGTCGGCTCGTAGCCGCAGTGCGCCATGCAGTTGGCGCAGCGCGGGTCCTTGCCGCGGCCGTACTTGCTCCAGTCGGTGTCCTCGACGAGCTCCTTGTACGTGGTCACGTAACCGTCGCTCATCAGGTAGCAGGGGCGCTGCCAGCCGAACAGGGAGTAGTTGGGGATCGCCCAGGCGGTGCAGGGGAAGTCGACCTTGCCTTCGAGGAAGTCCAGGAAGAGGGGGCTGTGGTTGAGCCGCCACTTCTTCCGGTTGCCGCCCGAGAAGGCCTTCTTGAACAGTTCCCGGGTCTGTTCCACGCCCAGGAAGTGCTCCTGGTCGGGAGCCTTCTCGTAGGCGTAGGCCGGCGAGATCATCATCTCGTCGACCTGCAGGTCGTCATTGAGGAAGTTGAGCACCTCGATGATGGTCTGCGGGGTGTCGGTGTTGAAGAAGGTCGAATTGGTGGTGACCCGGAATCCGCGCCGCTTGGCCTCCTTGATCGCCTCCACCGCCTCGTCGAAGACGCCTTCCTTGGCGACCGACTCGTCGTGCCGCTCGCGCAGTCCGTCGATGTGCACGGCGAAGGCGAAGTAGGGCGAGGGGGTGAACTTGTCCATCTTCTTGCGCAGCAGCATGGCGTTGGTGCAGAGGAAGACGTACTTCCGCTTCGCCACCAGTTGCCGCACGATCTCGTCGATCTGAGGGTGCATCAGCGGTTCGCCGCCGGCGATCGACACCATCGGCGCGCCCGATTCGATGACGGCGCCGACGGCCTGCGCCACCGGCATGCGCTGCTTCAGCACACCCGCCGGGTGCTGGATCTTTCCGCAGCCCTCGCATTTCAGGTTGCACGCGAAGAGTGGCTCGAGCTCGACGATGAGCGGGAACTTCTCGCGCCTGCGGAGCATTTTCTGTTCGAAGAGGTAGGTGCCGACCCTGATGGACTGTCGGAGTGGCATGGCCATCTAGCTCACCTCCAGGGGAGCGTGGTAGAGCGGTGCCAATCGAGAAAGGCAGGAAGCAGGTCCCTCAGCACGCGGAAAGCGGTGATCCCCGTGCGGAGCGTGCCGACCCGCACGAGCTCGAACTCGGGCGTGTCGACGACCACGCGGGCCGCGGCGACCGGGCGTGGACCCCGGGCGAGCGCGGCCCGCATCATCGCCGCCGACTCCATGTCGACGGCGACGGCACCGGTGGCCCGGAGCGCCGCCCGCTCCGGGCCCCGTACGACGTGGTCCGACTCGGCGAGCCGGCCGACGTGCACGGTGTGTCCCGCCGCCTTGAGGGCGGCGGCGAGTGATTCCCCGTCACGCGGCTCGTCGGCGACGACCACGTCGCCCGGCCGCATCCCGGGGGCCAGCCCGGCGCAGAAGCCGGTGGTGAGGACCGCCGCCCCGTCCAGGGCGGGGTCGCGCAGCGCGGCGGCGACGGCGCGTTCCGCGGCCTGGGGCCCCATGCCCGTGCGCACGAAGGCGATCGGGCCCGCGGCGTGGCTGCGGTCGCCGCCGCGCAGGGCGAACCGTTCCACCCGTAGCGCGCAGACGATGAGCAGAGGTGGGCCGGCCGGCCCCATCAGGCCCCCTTCCGTAGCCCGCCGAGCGGCTCGCCGTGCACGTAGCGCCCGAGGGCGGTGAGCGGGAAGACCATCCGGTAGAGGTGGTAGTTGATGGAGAAGTCCCGGGGGAAGCCGGTGCCGGTGAAGTACGGCTCGTCCCAGGACCCGTCCTCCTTCTGGGTCCGGGCCAGCCAGCGCACCCCGCGCCGTACGGCCTCGCCCTCGCGTTCGCCGGCCGACAGCAGGGCCAGCAGGGCCCAGGCCGTCTGCGAGGCGGTGGACTCGCCGCGGCCGACCCACTCGTCGGAGGAGTAGGAGCGCAGGTCCTCGCCCCAGCCCCCGTCCTCGTTCTGGACGGACTCCAGCCAGCCCACCGCCCGCCGGATCGCGGGGTGGCCCGCCGGGAGGCCGGCCGCGACGAGGGCCGGGACCACCGATCCGGTGCCGTAGATGTAGTTGACGCCCCAGCGGCCGAACCATGCGCCGTTGCGCTCCTGTTCGGCGAGCAGCCAGTCGATCCCGCGCCGGGTGTGCGGGTCGTGCTCCAGGCCGAGGGCGGACAGCATCTCGACCACGTGGGCCGTGACGTCGGCCGACGGCGGGTCGATGACCTCACCGAAGTCGCAGAAGGGCAGCCGGTTGGGGAAGGCGCTGGTGTTGTCGGCGTCGAAGGCGCCCCAGGCGCCGTTCTTCGACTGCATCCCGACGTTCCAGCGCACCCCGCGGTCGACCGAGGCCTTCACCCGCTCCGGGTCCGGGTGGTCGACCCTGATCAGGGCGAGGACCACCTCGGCGGTGTCGTCGATGTCGGGGTAGGTGTCGTTCTGGAACTCGAACGCCCAGCCACCGGAGGGCAGGCCGGGCCGCTGCACGGCCCAGTCGCCGCGCTTGGTGATCTGCTCCCCCAGCATCCAGTCCGCCGCCTTGACCAGCGCCGGGTCGTCGGCGGGGACGCCGGCGTCGGCCAGCGCGATGGTCGCCAGACAGGTGTCCCAGACCGGGGACTGGCACGCCTCGATCATCCGCGTGTCCTTGTCCGGCCAGACCGCGAAGTCGTCCAGCGCCTTGAGTCCGGCGCGCAGCACGGGGTGGTCGAGGTCGTAGCCGAGCAGGTGGAGCGCGATGACGGAGTACACGGCGGGCGGCTGGATGCCGCCGAAGCAGCCGTCGTTCTCCTGGCGTTCGATGATCCAGCGCGCCGCCGAGCGCATCGCGGCACGGCGCAGCGGACGGACGGTGACCTTACGGTAGGCGTGCAGGGCCCGGTCCACCCGCTGGAAGAACCCGTCCCAGCTGGACAGCGGTGCCCGCGGGACCGGCGGATTGGGCCGCGCGGGGTCGGTGTGCAGCTCGTCGAGGGTGAACGGGGCGGGCCGTACGGGCCGGTGGGCGCCGACGATCGTCAACGGCACGATGGTCTGCCGGGCCCAGCTGGCGAAGGAGTAGATGTTGAGCGGGACCCACTTGGGCAGGTAGATGAGCTCGGGCGGCAGCTCCGGGAGGTCGTCCCAGCGCCACCAGCCGAACAGCGCGAGCCAGATCCGGGTGAAGACCCGTGACCGCGCGATGCCGCCCTGCTCGCGGACGAAGGCCGAGGCGGCGGCCATCCACGGCTCCTCGGGGGCGTCACCGGCGAGCCGCAGCGCGACGTAGGCCTCGACGGTGGCCGAGAGGTCGCGCGGCCCCCCGTGGAAGGTGGCCCAGGTGCCGTCGTCGCGCTGCTGGGACCTGATCCAGCGGGCGGCGGCCTCGACGACCCGTTCGTCCTGGATGCCGAGGAACTGACGGAGCAGCAGGTCCTCGGCGTCCATCGTCACGTTGGTCTCGAGGTCGCCCTTCCACCAGCCGTCAGGATGCTGACGCGCCAGCAGGTGGCCGGTGGCCCGGCGCGCGGCCTCGGCCGCGAGCTCCTCGGTCGTCCCGGTGCTGCCGCCGGGCCGGGGAACTGACGCCGGTTCCGGAATCGCGCCCGCGGTCTTCGTTCTGGCCGAGGGTGTCCCGCGGGCCGCCTCGCCCCCGGGACCGCCGTCGGTCGTCGCTGTCATGGCTTCCCCTTTGCACAGTCGTTCCGTCTGCGGTGTTGGGGCTGCCGTCGGCCGTCACGCGCGCCCGGCCGGCGACGTACTGCGCTCCAGTTGTTTCCCTACTTCTCGCGAACCACCACGAAATCCGCCAGGCCCACGAGCTTACGGCGAACTTCTCCCGGCATGTCCATTTTGTCGAGTGCGGCGATCGCGGTGGCGTACTGCCGGCGGGCTTCCCGGGAGGTCCACTCCCGGCCACCGGCCTCCTCGATCAACGCCGCCCTCGTCGCGAACTCTTCCTCGTCGAAGGACTCGATGTCATTACGGTCCGATGAATCCGCGGCCTTCGCATCCGCGGCCAGGAGTTCGGCCAGGCGCTGCGAGGCCGAGCCGCCCGCGGCCAGCGCCGCGACCACCGGCAGGGACTTCTTGCGCTGGCGCAGGTCGCTCCAGGTCTGCTTGCCGGTGGCGGCCGGGTCGCCCCAGATGCCCAGCAGGTCGTCGACGGCCTGGAAGGCCAGGCCGAGGTGGTAGCCGTACTCCTCCAGGGCGTCCGCGTCGGCCTCCGAGGCGCCGCCCAGCACCGCGCCGATGGAGCAGGCGCAGGCCAGCAGGGCGCCGGTCTTGTTGCCCTCCATCTCCAGGCACTCCTCGACGGTGACCCGCTCGCGGTGCTCGAAGGAGATGTCCTGGGCCTGACCGTCGATCAGCTTGCGGGTCGCGGTGGTGATCCGGCGGGTGGCCCGGCCGGCCTCGACGGTGCCCTGCTCCAGCAGGATCTCGTTGGCGAGGGCGAAGAGCGCGTCGCCGACCAGGATGGCCTGGGCGGGGCCGTGCACCTTCCAGACCGTGTCGCGGTGGCGGCGCTGCTCGTCACCGTCCATCAGGTCGTCGTGCAGCAGGGAGAAGTTGTGCACCAACTCCACGGCGACCGCGCCGGGGACGCCCACCTCGGGGGCGGCGCCCGCCGCCTCCGCGGACAGCAGTGCGAGTGCGGGGCGCACGGCCTTGCCGCTGTCGCCGTGGGACGGGTTGCCCGCGGCGTCGATCCATCCGAAGTGGTAGGCGGCGACGGTGTCCATCGGGGGTGCGAGGCGGTCCACGGCGGCGCGCAGCACCGGCGTGGACAGCTCGCGGCCGCGCTCCAGCAGCACGGTCACGGTCTCTCTGTCGACGCCCGCGGTCATCTGCTCGTTGCCAGCGGTCACATTCTCTCCTCTGATTGCACTGGTCATGCTCATACCGGCTCCAGGCCTTCGATTGCGAAGGTACGTGGGTCGAAGGGGTGGCGGAGTGCGGTCAAAGCTGCGCGGGAGGCTTGCAAACCGCTGCGGACCGCGCTTTCCATCGTCGCGGGCCAGCCGGTGGCGGTCCACGCACCGGCGAGCCAGACGCCCTGCGCGCGGGTACGGGGACCCGGGCGGAGGGCGCCGACACCGGGGGCGGGCGCGAAGGTCGCGGTCCGTTCCCTGGTGACGAAGAAGTCCAGGACGGCGGCCTCACGCGCGGCCGGGAGCAACCGCTCCAGCTCCGGCAGGTAGCGCGCCCGCAGCTCGGCCACGGGGAGGTCGATCTCCTCCTGGGCCGCCGACTGGGACAGGGCGACGTACCGGCCTTCCCCGGTCAGGCCGGAGTGCTCCGTACGGTCGAAGACCCACTGCACGGGGCTGCCGAGGGCGGCGAGGAAGGGCTGCCGCAGGACCTGGCGGTCGTACACGACGTGCACGTTGAGGATCGGCGCGGTGCCGATGCGCAGCAGCGCGTCCTGGTCCGCCAGGGCGCCGGCGGGCAGCAGCCCGTGGGCTTCCTGCTGGGGCACGGCCAGCACGACGGCGTCGGCCGTGAAGCGCTCGGCGCGCCCGGGTCCGGTCTCGGCCTCGACCTCCCAGACCGGTCCGCCCTCCCCGGGGCCGCCGTCGGCGGACCGTACCGGCTCGGGCGCGTCCGTGCGGGTGAGCGAGGTGGCGCGGGTGCGCAGCAGGGTGCGCACGCCCGCCTTGTCCAGGGCGGTGCGGGCGCGGTCGTCGTGCAGCTCGCCGAGCGGGCGGGCGGCCCAGCCGATGTCCGCCGCACCCGGTGCGGAGAGCAGCCCGGTCTTGAAGACCATGGCGGCCAGGCCCAGTGACGCCTCGTCGGCCGTGGCGTTGAGCGTCGCGACGCCGACCAGGTCCCACAGCGCCTCGACGGTGCGGGCCGACTGGCCGTGCTCGCGCAGCCAGCTGCCGAAGTCGACGGCGTCCAGCGCCGGGTCGGTGGGGTCGAGCGAGCGCAGCGCGAGCGCGGCCCGCCCGACGGACGCCCGCTCACCCAGGGACAGGTGCGGGTAGGTGGCCAGGCTGGCGGCCAGGTGCAGTGGTACGGGCAGCCCCGCGCGGCGCAGCCGGCCGAGCCGGGGCCGGGAGGTGGCCACGTCGAGCACCGGCACGTCGAGCCGGTCCTGGAGGGTGACGAGGTCGGCAGCGTCGATGCGTTCCAGGAACCGCAGGTAGGCGACGCAGCACCGCAGGAACACGTGCTGGCCGTTGTCGACGGTCAGGTCGCCGCGCCGGAAGGAGAAGGCGAGCCCGCCGAGCCGGGGCCGGGCCTCGAGCAGGGTGACGCGGAGCCCGGCGTCGGCCAGTGCCAGCGCCGCCGTCGTGCCCGCGAGCCCGCCGCCGATCACGACGGCCGTGCGCTCAGCCATGCGTCCTCCCCCGGGTGCCGCCGCGCGCGGCGCGGCGCACCATTGCCGACAGTGACGCCTCCGGCACGGCGGCGGTTGCCTCACGGCGGCGGAAAACGGCGGTTTTCCGCGAGGCTGCCGCTCCCGTGCCGGTTGCGGTGCTTTTGCCGGTGCGGGGGAAGGCGCCCGCGGCCGGTGGAGCGGGCGTCACACGCGCCTCCTGGCGGCACGTCGGGCGTCGAGACCGGCGAGGCCGCGCGCCGCGACGTACGCCTTCTGGTGACCGGGCAGCGAGACCCGGCCGCGGAGGACGGCCTCGGGGTCGGCGGCGATGCGCTCCAGGAGACGGCGGTAGATGCCGGCCATGGCGGAGACGCAGGCGCCGCTGCGGCGGTCCAGCATGGGCAGCAGCCGGTACCCCTCGGCGAACAGGGCGCGGGCCCGCTTGACCTCGAACTCGACCAGGCCCGCGAAGTCGGATCCCGGCGGCGGGGTGTCGGTGAGGAACCCGCCCGAACAGCCGAACTTCGCGAGGTCCTCGGCGGGCAGGTAGGTGCGCCCGTTGGAGGCGTCCTCGCGCAGGTCCCGCAGGATGTTGGTGAGTTGCAGGGCGAGCCCCAGGGTGTCCGCGTACTCCGCGGCGCGCTCCCGGCCGGGCGCGCCGGGCACGGTGCCGAAGACGCCGAGCGAGAGCCGGCCGATGGCGCCGGCGACGCACCGGCAGTAGGAGGCGAGGTCGTCCCAGGTCTCGTAGGTGTCGCCGCGCAGGTCCATCTGCACGCCGTCGATCAGCTCGTCGAGCCCGCCGAGCGGGAGCGGGAAGCGGCGGGCGGCGTCGGCGAGCGCAACGGCCACCGGGTCGGTGTCGTCCTCGGTGACGGCGCCCTCCCGGACCCGGGTGAGCAGGGCCCGGGTCCCGTCCAGCCGCTGCTGCTTCTCGGGGAGGTCGAGGTCGCCGTCGCCGATGTCGTCCACCCGCCGGGAGAAGGCGTACAGGGCGGACATGGCCTGTCGCTTGGGGGTGGGCAGCAGCCGGATGCCGTAGGCGAAGTTCCGGGCCTCGTGGCCGGTGACGACCTCGCAGTAGCGGTAGGCCGCCAGTACCGGGCCGGACATGCGATCGGAGCCGTTCACGGTCCGGCTCACCCCTCTCTTCGCAATGTCGACCCCACCTCGCGCAGCAGGCTGAACGTGCCCGCCTTGGGCGGACCCGGCAGCACGTCGTACCCCGCGTCCGCGATCGCCCGCAGGGCGGCGCGGCCTCCTCCGGCGAACCCGGCGAGCAACAGCCTGAGCCTGCCGTGGACGCTACCCACCAAGGGGGTGCCTTCATTCAGGAGGTCTCGGGCGCGTTCCGCTTCGTACGCGACCAGTGCGCGCACCGGTGCGCCTGCGTTCGCGGCGGTGAGATCGGTTTCGGTGACGCCGAAGCGCTTCATGTCCTCGGCGGGCAGGTAGATGCGGTCGCGGCCGAGGTCCTCGGCCACGTCCTGGAGGTGCTCGATGATCTGCAGTGCGGTGCAGATCGCGTCCGAGCGGCGGATCCGCTCGGGTGTGGCGGTGCCGGTGATGCCGAGCACGAGCCGGCCGACCGGGTTCGCCGACAGCTCGCAGTAGGCGAGGAGGTCCTCGTAGGTGGCGTAGCGGCGGACGACCTGGTCCTGGCGGTTGGCCTCGACGAGGCCGAGGAAGGGCGCGGGCGTGAGGCCATGGCGCCGGACGGTGGGCTGCAGGGCGCGCAGCAGCGGGTGGCGGACGTCGTCGGGGCCTGCGTCGAAGACCCGGCGCAGGTCCGCCTCGAAGGCGTCAAGCATGGCGAGGCGGTCCTCGGCCGCCTCCGCGGGCAGCCCCAGGCGTACCGCGTCCGTGCGGCCGCCGTCGGCCAGGTCCCCGTCGCCGATGTCGTCGACGAGCCGAGCGAAGCCGTAGACGGCCATCAGGTCGGCGCGCCAGGAACGGGGGACGAAGAAGGGTGCGACGGGGAAGTTCTCGCGGGCCGCCTTGTCGAGGACGGCACGTGAATGGGGATCCGGCGCCGTGCCAGCCCGCGCCTCGGGCTTGAGACCGGTCACCGTGGACGTCCCGGTGTGCGGGCGGTGGGTGTTTTCTCCCCAGGGGTCCACAGAGCCATTGCCGTCACATCCCCCGTTCTACACCGATAGCCCATTACACCCAATTTCGGACACGCCGCTCCTATAATTCCTGCTCCTGGCCGTCCCGGCACTCGAACCGACTCTTTGGACGTATCGCCCGAGATCCGGCGATTGAGTACCGCTACAGCTTACGGCGCAGACCCGCTCCGGCGTGCGCCGGGGGGCGGACCGATGTCGATCCGAAAGCAGCAACGCACGAACCGTGGGTTCCTGTCCCCGGTGTCTCGCAAAATCCCGGGAAAATCATCGGCCTCATTCGCCCCGTGGTCCGCGCGCCGCGGATGCGCCGGGCGCGCGCCCACTCACTTGGCGTATCCGTACGCGGACCCGCCGGCGTCCCGGACGAAGGGATCGGCGCCGGGTGGACGGCCGCCGCCGCAGCCGCGGCCGAGCGCGGGCGAACACCACGCGGGAGCGGGAGAGTTCGGCGGACCGCCCGGGACGTGCGCCGGCCCGCGCCTCCTGTCGGGGGCGCGGGCCGGCCTGCGGGGTCACTTCGAGGTGAATTCCTCGTACGCCTTCAGCACGATGTCCGTGGGGCCGTCCATGCGCAGCTCGCCCTTCTCCAGCCACAGCACGCGGTCGCAGGTGTCGCGGATCGACTTGTTGTTGTGGCTGACCAGGAAGACCGTGCCGGCCTCCTTGCGCAGCTCGCGGATCCGCGCCTCGGAACGCTTCTGGAACGATCGGTCACCGGTGGCGAGCGCCTCGTCGATCATCAGCACGTCGTGGCTCTTGGCCGCGGCGATCGAGAAGCGCAGCCGGGCCGCCATGCCGGAGGAGTAGGTGCGCATCGGGAGGGAGATGAAGTCGCCCTTCTCGTTGATGCCGGAGAACTCCACGATCGACTCGTAGCGCTCCCGCACCTCGTCCTGCGACATCCCCATCGCGAGACCGCCGAGGATGACGTTGCGCTCGCCGGTCAGGTCGTTCATCAGGGCGGCGTTCACGCCGAGCAGCGAGGGCTGGCCCTCGGTGTACACCTTGCCGCTCTCCGCGGGCAGCAGGCCGGCGATGGCGCGCAGCATGGTGGACTTGCCCGAGCCGTTGGAGCCGATCAGCCCGATCGCCTCGCCCCGGTAGGCGGTGAAGCTGACGCCGCGCACGGCGTGCACCTTGCGGACGTTCGGATCGCCCCTGCGGGTGACCAGACGGGACAGGGCGCCGACGGCACTGCCCTTGCTGCTGCCGGCGCCGTGCACCCGGTACACGATGTGCAGGTCGTCCACGATCACGGTGGGGACGCGCTCGCCGCCCTCGGCGGTCTCGTTGTGCTCAGCCACGGCCGTACCTCTCCTCGGCCTTCCAGAAGTAGACGAAGCCCCCGATGCCCATGACCAGGGCCCAGCCGAGCGCCAGCGCCCACACGTGCGGGGGCAGCTGCTCGGCGGTGAAGCTGTCGATCAGCGCGAAGCGCATGAGGTCGATGTAGACGGCCGCCGGGTTGACGTCCAGGGCGATCTTGACCGCGGTCGGCGCGGCCGCCGCGAAGTGGCTGATGCTGTACATGACACCGGAGGCGTACATCCAGGTCCGCAGGATGAACGGCATCAGCTGCGCGAGGTCGGTCATCTTGCTGCCGAGCCGCGCCATCACCAGCGCCAGGCCCGCGTTGAAGACGCACTGCAGGACGAGCGCGGGCGCGACGAGGACCCACGACGGCCCGGGCACCTCGCCGGTCATCAGCACGATGGCCAGCAGCACGAACATCGACATCAGCAGCTGCTGCAGCTGGACCAGGGTGAAGGCGATCGGCAGGCTCGCCCGCGGGAAGTGCAGCGCGCGGATCAGCCCGAGGTTGCCCGAGACGGCGCGCACCCCCGCCAGCACCGAGGACTGGGTGAAGGTGAAGATGAAGACGCCGGTGACCAGGAAGGCGATGAAGTTGTCGACACCGCGGTCGGTGCCCAGCAGCAGGCCGAAGATGAAGTAGTAGACGGCCGCGTTGAGCAGCGGCGTCAGCACCTGCCACAGCTGGCCCAGCCGGGCCTGGGTGTACTGGGCCGACACGCGGGCCCGGGCGAACGCCGAGATGAAGTGACGGCGGCTCCACAGCTGCCGTACGTACTCGGCGAGACCCGGCCTGGCACCACTGACCGACAGGCCGTACTTGGCCGCCAGCTGGGACGGCGTGAGGCCGCCGCCCGCCGGGGGCACCGGGCCCACGGCGACCGCACCGCCGTGCGTTGTCTCGCTCACAGTTGACACTTTCGTCCTCTTGGCGCGCCACGGGCCGGGCCCGTCGCGCGGGGTCACTCATTTCCGAGCTTGTCAGATGATGGGGGGCCGGCCCAGTCGGGCGAGGCGCCACACGGTCCGCCACCGCATGGGCCGGCGCGGGCCGCTCGGGGTCGTCCAGCCCTCCTTGAAACCGCCGAACCACGCCCTCAGCGCGGGGCCCGACGGTCTGCGCAGCAGGGTCAGCAGCATCCACACGCCGAGGTAGACGGGGACCAGGACCCAGGGCAGGTTGCGGCGGGCCAGCCACACGCGGTTGCGGGCCACCATCCGGTGGTAGACCGCGTGCCGGCTCGGGGCGGTCAGCGGGTGGAACAGCACCATGTCCGCGCGGTAGTCGATCATCCAGCCCGCGTCGAGGGCCCGCCAGGCGAGGTCGGTCTCCTCGTGGGCGTAGAAGAACTCGTCCGGCAGGCCGCCGACCTGCCGGAAGACCTCCGTGCGCACCGCGTTGGCGCCGCCGAGGAAGGTGGTCACGCGCGAGGAGCGCAGGGGGTCGGAGGCCCGCAGCCGGGGGACGTGGCGGCGCTGGGTGGTCCCGGACTCCGGGTCGGCGATCCGGAAGCTGACGATGCCGAGCCGCGGGTCCGCGGCGAAGGCCTCGCGGACCAGCTCCGCGGTGTCCTCGTTCGGCAGCAGTCCGTCGTCGTCCAGGAAGAGCAGGACGTCCACCTCGCCGCCACCGGGACCGAAGGCCTCGATGCCGACGTTGCGGCCGCCGGGGATGCCCAGGTTCTCGGGCAGCTCGACGGCCCGCACCCCGGCGGGCAGCTCGGGCAGCGGTGAACCGTTGCCGACCACGGCGACCTCGATCGCCGGGCCGCGCTGCTTGGCGACCGAGTCCAGCAGGTCGCGCAGTTCCTCGGGGCGGTTGCCCATGGTGATGATCACCGCGCCGAGGCGGATCGTTCCGGCCGACGTCCCCACGGCGCTCACCTCAGCCTGCTCGATGCGAGGATCGACACAAGGTGCAGCAGCGTCTGCAGCACGGCGATGGCGGCCAGGAGGCAGACGGCGATGCGGGTGAAGAGCAGGTCGCCGTGGACGAAGTCCGCGACACCGGCGGCGAGGATCAGCAGCGAGGCCTCGACACCGCCCACCAGCCGGTGGAACTTCAGCGCGGCCGCGGCCTTGCGGGCCAGCGCCAGTCCGGAGGACCGGGGCACGGAGGCCTCGTCCTGGACGGCGGACAGACCGCTGCGGGAGCGGGCCACGTCCACCAGGTCCGTCTCGGCCTTGATCAGGATCGCGCCGAGCGCGGCCAGCGTCCCCAGGAACGCCCAGCCCCACTGGGTGGTGGCGCCGTCCCGGTGGAAGAGGTCGGCCGCGCGCAGCCCGAAGCCGACCAGCAGCGCCGCCTCGGACAGGTAGTGCCCCACCCGGTCGAGGTAGACGCCGGTGATCGAGGTCTGCTTGCGCCAACGCGCGACCTCTCCGTCGACGCAGTCCAGCAGCAGGTACAGCTGGATCAGCAGCGCGCCGGCGACGGCGCCGGGCAGGCCGGGCACGAGCAGCGCCGCGCCGGCCGCGATGCCCGCGACGATCATGAGGTACGTGAGCTGGTTGGGGGTCACCCGGCTGTTGACGAGGTGCCGGGTCCAGCGCAGCGAGATCTCCCGCATGTAGATGCGCCCGGCCCAGTGCTCACCGCTGCGCCGGTCCTTCAGCCCCGAGGGGTGAACGACCGGCCGCAGCTCAGCTACCGATGGTTTTGGCATAGTCGGCGTATGCGTCCCTGATCTGGTCGGTGGAGAGCTCCAGGTGCTCCAGGATCGTGTAACGCCCGGGGCGGGTCTGCGGAGCGTATTCGACGGCCGTGACGAACTCGGCCTCGGTGAAGCCGATTTCACCCGGCGTCGTGGGCAGCCCGTGGCGGTGCAGCACCTCCGCGAAGAGGCCGGCCTCCTCCTCGGCGCCGCGCAGGAACATCGCGAAGGCGGCGCCGATGCCGACCTGCTCGCCGTGGGCGGCGGCCCGCTTGGGGTACAGCAGGTCGATCGCGTGGCTGATCTCGTGGCACGCCCCGGAGGCGGGGCGGCTGTCGCCGCTGATCGACATCGCGATGCCGGTGAGCACCAGCGCCTCGGACAGCACGGTCAGGAACTCGTCCTCACCCGTGCCGCCGGGGTGCCGCAGCACCGACTCGCCGGCGGTGCGCGCCATGGCGGCGGCCAGCCCGTCGATCGGCTCACCGGTCTCGCGGTGGGACAGCTCCCAGTCCGCGATCGCCGAGATGTTGGACAGGGCGTCGCCGATGCCGGAGCGCACGTAGCGGACCGGGGCCTCGCGGATCACGTCCAGGTCGATGACGAGCCCGATCGGGGTCGGCACGCCGTAGGAGCCGCGGCCGTTGTCGTTGTCCAGGGTGGACACCGGCGAGCAGATGCCGTCGTGCGAGAGGTTGGTCGCCACCGCCACCAGCGGCAGGCCGACGCGCGCTGCGGCGTACTTGGCGGCGTCGATGATCTTGCCGCCGCCGAGCCCGACCACCGCGTCGTAGCGGTTGCCGCGCATGGCGTCGGCGAGCTTCACCGCGCTGTCGATGGAACCGCCCGCGACCTCGTACCAGTCCGCGCCCGGCAGCGCCGGGGCGAGCCGCGCCCGCAGGAGGGCCCCCGAACCGCTGCTTATCGCGATGGCCAGCCTGCCGGAACTGGAGATGCGCTGGTCGGCGAGTACGGTCGCCAGGTCGTCCAGGGCTCCGGCACGGATGTCGACGACGACCGGCGAGGGGATGAGCCTCGTCAGTACCGGCACGCGATCTCCCGGGCACGGTTCAGGTCGTCGTGGTTGTCGATCTCGACCCAGGAGACCTCGCCGATGGGGGCGACGTCGACCTGGAAGCCGCGGTTGACCAGCTCCTGGTAGCCGTCCTCGTAGTACAGCTGCGGGTCGCGCTCGTAGGTGGCCTTCAGCGCGTCGGCGAGGTCGGCGGCGGCCTCGCCCTCGATGAGGGTGACGCCGATGTACTCACCGGTGGCGGACGCCGGGTCCATCAGCTTGGTGATCCGCTGGACGCCCTTGCCCTCGGCCGTGATGACCTTCATCTCCTCGTCGGCGAGCTGCTTCACCGTGTCGAGGGCGAGGACGATGCGCTGCCCGTTGCCGCGGGCGGCGAGCAGGGTCTTCTCGACGGAGACCGGGTGCACGGTGTCGCCGTTGGCGAGGATGACGCCTTCCTTGATGACGTCACGGGCGCACCACAGGGAGTAGGCGTTGTTCCACTCCTCGGCCTTGTCGTTCTCGACGAGGTGGAGCTTCAGGCCGTACTTGGCCTCCAGCTCGGCCTGCCGCTCGTAGACGGCCTCCTTGCGGTATCCCACGACGATGGCGGCCTCGGTCAGGCCGACCTCGGCGAAGTTGCCCAGCGTGAGGTCCAGCACGGTCGTGGTCCCCTCACCCGCCGGGTCCACGGGCACCAGGGCCTTCGGCAGGGTGTCGGTGTAGGGGCGCAGTCGCCGTCCGGCGCCGGCCGCCAGCACGAGGCCGATCATGCAGGTCCTCCAGTTTCGTCGTGTACAGCGGGTGCATGTGATGACACCCAGAAGCCGATGCTCTCGGTGAGCACCACCACCGCCAGCGCCACGGCGAGAGCCGTCAGCGCGACCGTGAAAATCGTGTTGTGCGCCAGGGCCGCGGCCGCCGCCGTGACCAGCAGTGCCCGGCCTTCGTGACCGCCCGTCGCGCGGACCAGGCCCCGCGGGGGCGCACCGCTCCCGCCGCGGATGCGGTAGACCGTGTCGTAGTGATGGTAGGCGACCGCGGCCACCAGCCCGAAAGCCGCGGGCAATGCTCCGTTCACATCGGAGACCGCCGCGAGCACCAGGATGGTTCCGTATTCGGCCGCGCGGAAGACCGGCGGCACGATCCAGTCGAGGGCTCCCTTGAGCGGCCGGGAGACGGCGAGGGCCGACGTCACGGCGTAGCAGCCGGCGGCGGCCAGCGGCCACGGGCTGCCGGCCGGCGCGAGCAGCGACGTGGCGATCATCACTGCCGCGCCCACCAGGGCGGCCGCCGGGATGCCGTGGCCCCGGAAGAGGCGCGCGAGGCCCTCACCGAGCGGGCCGGTGTCGGCGAGGTCGGCCAGTGCCCGGGCCGCGGCGTCGCCGCAGTGCGTCGCCCCGCGCACCGAGCGCAGCACGCGGCCCGCCGTCGTGTAGCAGGCGGCCAGTCCGGAGGCGACGAGGAGCACGGTGAAGGTGATGCGCGGTGTGGTCGCCGCAGTGAGCACCGCGATCAGCGCCCAGCGTTCGCCGATGGGCAGCACGATCATGCGGCGCAGCCACACGGTCCACCCGACGCGGTCGAGCTTCCGGGACAGCGCCGCCGCGCCGGCGCCGGTCGCGCCGTCCTGGGCGGACTCGGAGAAGGCGAAGTCCACGAGGTGGCGGCAGGTCTGCAGCAGTATGGCGCCGAGCGCCAGCGCCCAGACGTCGTCACCGCCGCGGGCCGCGCCGACCGCGAGGCCCGCGTAGTAGGCGTACTCCTTGACGCGGTCGAAGGTCGCGTCCAGCCAGGCGCCGAGCGTGGAGTACTGCAGCGAGTAACGGGCCAGCTGGCCGTCGGCGCAGTCCAGGACGAAGGACGTCAGCAGCAGCACGCCCGCGGCGACGAAGCCCGGCCGGGTGCCGGTGGCCGCGCAGCCGGCCGCGACCAGGGCCACCAGCAGCGAGGCGGTGGTCACCTGGTTCGGGGTGAGTCCGCGGCGGGCGCACCAGCGCGCGATGTGGCAGGAGTAGGGACTGATGAAGAACGTGGTGAAGAAGCCGTCACGGGACTTGACGGCGCTGCGCAGCCGCACCGCCTCGTCGTCCACGGCGGCGACGGCCGCCTCGGCGCTCACGCGCCCCGCGGCGTCGGCCGGTACGGTCGCGATCAGGACGCCGAGCTCAGGGCGGTGCACGCGGACGCCGTCCTTCTCCATGCGCCCGGCGAGCCGGTCGGCGAGGGTCTCCCCCTCGTCCGCGCCCTCGTCCCCGGTCTCCGCGAGGGCTCGCACGAGGGCGGGGCGGGCGGCGGGCCGCACCGACACGGCGCCCGGCACGGCGGAGACGTCGAAACGCGGATCGACCAGCCCCAGGCGCAGCGCGTGCAGGTGCCCGACGAAGCACGGGTCGACCACGGCGACGCGGTCGGCCGCCGGGGCGGCGCGGAGGCTCGTCGCGAGCGAGGCGGCGTCCTCCGCGGTGACGACCTCGAACCCGAGGGTCCGCAGGTCGCCCTCGATCGGCGACATCGCGACCGGCGTACCGGTGAGGATGGCGGTCGACAGAAGGACTCATCTCCCTGGACGTGCGTGAGTACTCGGCGCCTGCCGGGGACGCCGCCGCCACAGGGTGCGACGCGCCGCGGGGCCGTGTCGGCAGAGGCTATCGGATTCCCGGAAGGCTCCGTTCACCGGCCGTTTCCCCTGCGGTGGGCCGCTGGGCGTGATCATCATGGTCGATCGCACGGGCGTCGACAACCGCCCGGTACGCCCCGTGGAACGAGGGTCACTGTGGGTGCAGATGAGTGGCCGCTCCGGGAGGGGTGCCGGGTGGCCGTTCGAACGGCCCGGGGGTGCGTGGTGGGACCGGGACGTCGCCGGGTCCCGGCGCCGGCCCGGCGCCCGTCCGTCCGTCCCTCCGCGTTCCTCGACCCGGTGTTCCGCGAGCCGACGGCGGCGGACCCGCTCCCGCGCCGAACCACTAGGGTGGCGCCATGACTTGGTTGATCACCGGCGGGGCCGGCTTCATCGGATCTCACGTGGTGCGGGCGATGAGCGGCGCGGGTGAGCGCGTGGTCGTGCTCGACGACGGCTCGGCCGGTGTGCCGGCCCGGGTGCCCGCGGACGTCCCCGTGGTGACCGGCTCCGTCCTGGACCGTGCCGTGCTGGACCGCGCGATCGCCGAGCACGGCGTCACGGGCGTCGTGCACCTGGCCGCCAGGAAGCAGGTCGGCGAATCGGTCGAACAGCCGCTGCGCTACTACCGGGAGAACCTCGGCGGCCTCGGGACGCTGCTGGAGGCGGTGGCGGACGCGGGGATCGGCCGTTTCGTCTTCTCCTCCTCCGCCGCCGTGTACGGCCTGCCCGACGTGCCGCTGGTGACCGAGTCCACGCCGTGCCTGCCACTGAGCCCCTACGGCGAGACCAAGCTGGCCGGCGAGTGGCTGGTCCGCGCGGCCGGGCGGGCGCACGGGATCTCCACCGCCTGCCTGCGCTACTTCAACGTCGCGGGGGCGGCCGAGCCCCGGCTGGCCGACACCGGGGTGTTCAACATCGTCCCGATGGTCTTCGACAAGCTGACCCGCGGCGAGGCCCCGCAGATCTTCGGCGACGACTACCCCACCCCCGACGGCACGTGCGTGCGCGACTACATCCACGTCGAGGACCTCGCCGACGCCCATCTCGCGGCCGCCCGCTGGGTCGGCGGGCGCGACGGCGGCACGGACCTGACGGTGAACATCGGACGCGGCGAGGGCGTCTCCGTCCGGGAGCTGATCGACGTCGTCCTCGAGGTCACCGGCCGCAAGGACGTCACGCCGGTGATCCTGCCGCGGCGCGCGGGCGACCCGGCGAGCGTGGTCGCCTCGTCCGCGCTGATCCGCCGGGAACTGGGCTGGACGGCGAGCCGCGGCATCCGCGAGATGGTGGAGTCCGCGTGGGAGGGCTGGTGCCTGAACCACCCGCAGGCGCGCCGCGCCTGACCACGGGCACTCCCCCCGCGGCCGTCACGCTCCCCATCTCCGCAGGTCACCGCGGCTGACAGCACCTGACAGCGGCCACCGTCGGCGAGTTGCCCACGGAAGGTGACCGTTGTTCACTGGGCACGCCGGTCTCCGCGCGCGGGCACGCCGTCGCATGGAGGCGGCGGACGGGAGCGTCGGGCGATGGGCGCAGGGCACGCGCACGGCCACGGCCACTCGCACGGGCCGGGTTCCGTACCGACGGGCACCGCGGCCGCCGCGTACCGCGGGCGGCTGCGCATGGCACTCGGCATCACGCTGCTGATCCTGGTGGCCGAGGTCACGGGCAGCGCGCTCACCGGGTCGCTCGCCCTGCTGGCCGACGCCGGGCACATGGCGACCGACGCGGCGGGCCTCGCGATGGCGCTGGTGGCCATCCACTTCGCCAACCGCCCGCCGAGCGAGCGCCGCACCTTCGGGCTGGCGCGCGCCGAGATCCTGTCGGCGGTGGCCAACGCGGTGCTGCTGTTCGGCGTGGGCGCCTTCATCTTCTACGAGGCGGTCCGCCGGCTCATCACCCCCACCGAGGTGGAGGGCGGGCTCACCGTCGTCTTCGGTGCGATCGGCCTGGTGGCGAACTCGGTGTCCCTGCTGCTGCTGATGCGCGGGCAGCGCGAGAGCCTGAACGTCCGGGGTGCGTTCCTGGAGGTCATGGCGGACGCGCTGGGCTCGCTGGCCGTCGTCGTGGCGGCGCTGGTGATCCTGGCCACCGGCTGGCAGCAGGCGGACCCGGTCGCCTCGATCCTGATCGGGCTGATGATCGTCCCGCGGACGTGGAAGCTGCTGCGCGAGGCGATCGACGTCCTGCTGGAGGCCGCGCCCAAGGACGTGGACATGGCCGACGTGCGGGCGCACATCCTGGCGCTGCCCGGCGTGGCCGGGCTGCACGACCTGCACGTGTGGACGATCACCTCGGGGATGCCGGTGCTCTCCGCGCACGTCGTGGTGAGCCGGGACGTCCTGGACGCGGTCGGCCACGAGAAGATGCTGCACGACCTGCAGGGCTGCCTCGGCACCCACTTCGACGTGGAGCACTGCACCTTCCAGCTGGAGCCGGTCGGACACGCGGAGCACGAGGCGCGGTTGTGCCACTGACGGCACGCCGCGCCGTACGACGCAGTGTCACGAAGCCTGAGCGCGCTGCAACCACGTGGCGTGTCCCCGCGTGAGGCAAACTGAGGTCTTGTCGTCGAAGCAAAGGATGGCCATGCCCACGAGCCCCGCCGCCGACCGGCCCCGCACACCCGCCGCGGACCCCTCCTCCAACGGTGCCCCGGCGCCGATCCTCCTCGAGCTGGTCGACGAGACCGGGGTGACGATCGGGACCGCGGAGAAGCTGTCGGCCCACCTGCCGCCGGGGCGGCTCCACCGTGCGTTCTCGGTCTTCCTCTTCGACGGCGAGGGAAGACTGCTGCTGCAGCGCCGGGCGGCGGGGAAGTACCACTCCCCCGGCGTGTGGTCGAACACCTGTTGCGGCCATCCCTACCCGGGCGAACCGCCCTTCGTCGCCGCCGCGCGCCGCACCGGCGAGGAGCTCGGTGTGGCGCCCGCCCTGATGCGGGAGGCCGGCACGGTCCGCTACAACCACCCGGACCCGGCGTCGGGGCTGGTCGAGCAGGAGTACAACCACCTCTTCGTCGGCCTGGTGACCGCACCCCTGCACCCGGATCCGGAGGAGATCGACGAGACCGCGTTCGTGTCGCCCGCCGAGCTCGCCGCGCTCCGCGCCGCCGGGCCGTTCTCGGCCTGGTTCCCGACCGTGCTCGATGCCGCGCTGCCGGCGGTGCGCGAGCTGACGGGGGACGCGGGCTGGTAGCCCCGGCCGCTGCGGCCGGCCGCGGTCGGTGCGGTCGGTGCGGTCGGTGCGGTCGGTGCGGTCGGTGCGGTCAGTGCACCAGGCCGGACGGCAGCGGGAGCGCGGCCCAGATGACCTTGCCGCCGGTCGTCGTCTGCTGGACGTCGCACATCCCGCCCGCCTCGGCGGTGACCGTCTTGACCAGCAGCAGGCCGCGCCCGCCGGTGTCGGCGTCGTCGACCTGCAGGGCCTTGGGCCGGTACGGGTGGTTGTCCTCGACGGCCACCCGTACCCAGTCCACTCCGACGGCGAGTTCCACGGCGATCTCAGGAGACAGCAGTGCGGCGTGCCGCACCGCGTTGGTGACCAGCTCGGAGACGATCAGCAGCAGGCCGTGCAGCAGTTCCTCGCTGACCGGCACGCCCTGGCGGACGACCAGGTCCCGTACCGCGTGCCGGGCCTGCGGCACCGAGGAGTCCAGCGCGGGGGCGGTGAAGCGCCACACGCCCTCGTAAGGGCGCGGGACATCCGGCGCCATCGGGGGCACCGGATCGGAGGGCGGGACGCTCCCGCGTACGTCCATGGCGGTCTTCACCCTTGCATTCGCGATGCACCCCGCGGCCCCCGCGGGCCGCCCACGGCGGCGGCGAGGTCCGCCTCACGGATCGAGTGTCGGCAGCCGACGGGTCCACCCCGAGCCGCTGACCGTAAATCCGCACCTTTCGACCACCTCCGACTCAAGGCGATCGGACGTGTCGGGCCCGTGAGCCCCTACTGATCTGGTGCTTCCGGTTCACTGACGCGTCAGCGGGGCGTCCCGGGCATCGGCGACCATTCCGACGATCCGGCGGCCCCCGAGGCCGGCGCCGAGCAGCCCCAGCCCGTCGAAGAGCAGCGCCAGGGAGAAGAAGGCGCCGATGACGTAGAGGCTGCTCTCCGGCCAGTTCGCCAGGACCAGGACCGCCAGCAGGATGCCGATCGCGCCCTGGATGAGCGTCCACACCATGTGCGGCCCACGCACCACGAGCCCGCCGAAGAGGCGGAAGATCCCGCCGGTCAGGAAGAGCAGGGCCGCGAACATGGTGAGGGCGGCCGCCGTCTGCTCGGGGTTGCGGATCACGACGACCCCGGCGGCGATGTAGAGGGCCGCGACGACCAGGGCGAGCCAGAAGAAGTTGGTGTTGCGGTTCTGCACCGCCTGGACCAGGCCGACGACGCCGCCGACCAGCAGCAGCCAGCCGAAGAGCAGCATCGAGGTGATGGTGGCGAAGCCCACGTAGAACAGCCCGACCAGGCCGCCCACGACGAGGACCGCCCCGAGGGCGGCGACCCAGCCGAAGCTGCGCTTGATCCCGGCCTCAGGGGGCTCGGGATGCTTCTTGCGTCCCTTGAACGGGGTCATGGCCGTCGCCTCCTCGCGCGCGTCGGGAGCCAGTCGGGAGCTACTGCTCATATACCCGATTTGCCGTGGCACGGACCGGGATAGGATCCCCGTCCGGCGGCCGCCGCGATCTCCGGGCAGCCGGGTCGACGACGAGATGAGGGATGCGGGCATGTCCGAGCCGTCCGGGCCCGGCCTGAGGGTGGACACGGCGGGCGCCACGGCCACCGTGACGATCAGCAATCCGGCCAAGCGCAACGCGATGACCGTGGCGATGTGGCGGGAGCTGCCCGGCCTGCTCGACGGCCTCGCCGCGGACCCGGCCGTGCGCGTCCTGGTGCTCACCGGCGCCGGCGGCACCTTCTGCGCCGGAGCGGACATCTCCGACCTGCGCGATCCGGCGAGCGGTTCCGGCACGGCGCAGACCGCGGCCGTGGAGGCGGAGGAGGCGCTCGCGGCCTTCCCCAAGCCGACGCTGGCCGTGATCCGCGGCTTCTGCGTGGGCGGCGGATGCCAGCTCGCGGCCGCCTGCGACCTGCGGTTCGCCGCGGAGGGCTCGCGCTTCGGGGTCACCCCGGCGCGGCTGGGCATCGTCTACCCCGCGTCCTCCACGCGGCGGCTGACGGGGCTGGTCGGGCCGTCGACGGCGAAGCACCTGCTGTTCTCCGCGGAGCTGATCGGTCACGAGCGGGCGCTGCGGACCGGACTGGTGGACGAGGTGCTGGCGGAGGACGAGCTGGACAAGCGGGTCGAGGAGTTCGCCGGGGTGCTGGCCTCGCGGTCGCTGCTGACGCAGGCGGCGGCCAAGGAGTTCACCGCGCCCGGATCCGACCCCGAGCGGGCCGGGCACTGGGCCCGTCAGGCGGAGGGCAGCGACGACACGGCGGAGGGCGTGGCCGCGTTCCTGGAGGGCCGCGAGCCCCGCTTCACGTGGACGGTGGACCGGTAGTCAGCCCCGTCAGCCCCGTCAGGGCCGCCAGGTGCGGCGGCAGCGGCACGCCGTCGCGCAGCGCCGGGTCGGGGACGGGCGTGCCCCACGCGGTGGTGAGCGGCAGGACGCCCGCCCACACGGGCAGCGCGGCGTCCGGCCCGTCGCCGTCCTCGGGCGGGCCGGTGCGGAGCTTCACCGAGGCCTCGTCGGTGGCCAGCGCCAGCAGCGTCGTCGCGGCGAGCTCCCGGCGGTCCGGCCGGCGGGCGTGGTCCCACTGCCCCGGGGCGCACTGCTCGGTGAGCACCCGCAGGCCGTGCAGCTTCTCCTCGGGGCCGGTGACGGTGCGGAGCGTACCGAGGACCATCGCGCTGCGGTAGTTGACGCCGTGCTCGAAGACGGACCGGGCCAGGACCAGGCCGTCCACGTGCGTCACCGTGACGCACACCGGGGCGCCCGGGGCCGGGCGCAGGCTGCGGCTCGCCACGGAGCCGTGCAGGTAGAGGGTGCCGGTGGCGGCGTCGTACCCGTAGGCGGTGGGCACCGCCAGCGGCGTGCCGTCGACGACGACGGCGAGGTGGCACACGAACCCCGCGCCCAGCACGGCGTCCAGGTCGTCGCGGGAGACACTGCCCTGCTCCCGGAGGCGGCGGTGCCGGGTGCGCCCGGTCACGGGAAGCGTACGGTCGGCGGCTGGCACGGGCGGCCTCCGAAGGGTTCGCGGCTACAGGACGCCGAGACTAGTCATATGAGCAACTCAGCGCCACGTGTTCCACGGAATCGGTGGCGATGGCCGTTCGGGCGACGGAATCCGTGTTTCGGCGGTCCCGGTCTCGGCGACATGCCGACCGGTCGGTAACCTGCTGCCCATGACCGCCACCGTCCCCGCCCCCGCGCTGGAACCGCGCGCGGGCCGGCGCTGCCACAACGCCCTCAACCCCCTGCACTCGGTCGTGTACTTCTCGTCCGAGTACGACGACGAACTCTCGGCGCTCGGCCTGGAGCGAGGCGCCATGGCCTACTTCGCCGGGCGGGCCGCCCCGCTGGGCGCCGTCGCGGCGGGGACGGTCACCGCCACGTTCTACAACTTCAACCACGCGATCGTCGCCCCGGTCATCCCGCGTGCCTGGGACATCGCGAGCCCGGACGCGATCGTCGGGACCCGGCTGCGGGTGGCCGACGCCGTACTGACGCGGCTGCTGGGACCGGAGGTCATCGCCTCCGCCGACCTCGCCGACGCCGCGCACCTGGCACTGCGCGCCGCCGAGGCCTGCACGCGCGGGGCCAGGCCCCTCTACGCCGCCAACGCGGACCTGCCGGTGCCGGACCGGCCCCACCTCGCGCTCTGGCACGCCGCCACCCTGCTGCGCGAGCACCGCGGAGACGGTCACCTCGCGGCCCTCGCCGCCGCAGGCCTCGACGGTCTGGAGGCCCTCGTGACCCACACCGCCACCGGCAAGAGCTTCACCCCGCGCTTCGTGCAGCGCAGCCGCGGCTGGTCCGCGCAGGACTGGGCCGCGGCCCAGGACCGGCTCCGGGAGCGCGGCCTCCTCGACGCGGCGGGCGACCTCACCGACCGCGGCGTAGAACTGCGCCGCGAGATCGAGGGCGTGACCGACCGCCTCGACCGCGCCCCCTACGAACACCTCGGCGCGGCCGCCGTCGACCGCCTCACCTCCCTCGCGGGCGCCCTGACCCACCGCGTCCTGAGCAACGGCGGCTTCCCGCTGCAGCACTTCGGCAAGGACTGAGGGGACGTCCTCCGCGCCCCGCTTGCGGTGCGGTTCCCACGAACCCCCACCTCGTCCGGCCGTCCGTCGCCGTCAGGGGGTGGGGGCCGGGGCGGCCGGGGCGGGGGTGGGGGGTTCGCTGCGGGTGACCTCGCGGCCGGAGCGGCCCGCCGCGCGCTTCTCGCCGCGGGCGGCGCCGATGCCGGCGACCACGACCAGGGCCGTACCCGCCGCCTGGAGGGCGGTCGGGACCTGGGAGACCAGCACCATCGCGGCGAGGAGGCTGACCGCGGGTTCCATGCCCGCGAGGGTGCCGTAGGCGGTCTTGCCGATCCGCTGCAGGGCCTTCATCTCGAGCAGGAAGGGCACCAGCGGCATCAGGACGGCGATGCCCGCCACCGCCGCGAGCACCGACCACGTGGCGCCCGCCACCACGCCCGGGGCGCCGAACGGCGCGGTGAACACCGTGGCGACGCCCAGCGAGACGGCGAGGCCGTGCTGCGCGGAGAAGCGGCTGCCGACGTGCTGGGTGCCGATCACGTACAGCGCCCAGCACGCGCCGGAGGCGACTCCGAACAGGACGCCCGCCAGGTCGGCGCCGCTCTGCCACGGGGAGGTGAGGCACAGGACGCCCGCCGCCGCGAGCAGCAGCCAGGCGAGTTCACGGCGCTGCCGCAAGGAGGCGACCGCGACGGCGAGCGGTCCGAGGAACTCCAGCGCGGTCGCGGTGCCCAGGGGGATGCGGTCGGCGGCCTCCGAGAAGAGCAGCATCATGCCGCCGCTGACCGCGCCGAGCAGGACGACGGCCGCCAGGTCCCGGCGCGGGGCGGCGCGCAGCGCGGGCCACAGCGACCGGCCGGTGAAGGCGAGCAGCAGCACCGCGGCGAAGCCGACGCGCAGCCACGTCGTGCCGGCCGGGCCGATCTCGTCGAAGAGTTCCGTCGTCAGGGCGCTTCCAGTGTGCAGCACCGTCATCGCGGCCAGAATCAGCACGGCGCCAGGTATGCGGCGGGTCGTAAAGGTATGCGGCTCGGACACGGCCCCCATTGGACACGCCACCCGTTGTTTCTGTCCACGCGTCATTGGCGGACGCATTGTTTACGATCGGTGGATGATCGAGGCGTCCGACCAGCTCCCCGACCTCGGCCGGCTGCGCCTGCTGGTCGAGCTGAGCCGCCTGGGCACGATGGCCGCCGTCGCCGAGCGCACCGGCTACGGCACCTCCGCCGTCTCCAAGCACCTCGCCGTCCTGGAGCAGGAGGTCGGCACCAGGCTGCTCACCCCGGTCGGCCGCCGGGTGCGGCTCACCCCGGCGGGCGAGCGCCTGGTCGGGCACGCCGTGGGGATCCTCGCGGCGGTCGAGGAGGCCCGGGCCGAGCTGCGCGGGGCGTCCGGCCCGGCCGGCCGGGTACGGCTGGCGAGCTTCGTCAGCGCCGTGGAGCCCACGGTCGTGCCCGCGCTCGGCCGGCTCCGCGCGGAGCACCCGCGCGTCGAGGTGCAGCTGTACGAGCACGAGCCGGAGCAGACCCTCGCGCTGCTGCTGTCGGGGGACGTCGACCTCGGCATCGTCTACGACTACAGCCTGGTGCCGCGGCCGGTGCCGGACGGCCTCAGCGCCCGGCAGTTCGCCACCCAGCCGATGGTGCTCCTGCTGCCGTCCGGGCACACCGGCGACCCGGGGCCGGGCGGGCCGGTGCCGCTGTCCGGGCTGAGCCGGCTGTCCGGGGCCGGGTGGATCACCAACTCCCGCGGCAGTGACGACGACGAGCTGGTGCAGCGGGTGTGCGCGATGGCCGGCTTCACCCCGCGGATCGTCCACCGGGTCGACAGCCTGCACCTGGTGAACCTGCTGACCGGGGCGGGGCTCGGTGTGGCGCTGCTCGCCGAGTCGGGGGTGGAGCGGCAGCGCGACGACGTGGTGACCCGTCCGCTGGACCCGCTGGTCGGCACGCGCCGGCACTTCCTGGTGGCACGCGCCGGTCAGTGGTCGTGGCCGCCGATCGCGACGGTCGCCCGGCTGCTCACGGGGTGAGCGCGCCGGGCGACCGCGGTGGTCACGTGGTCACGTGGTCACGTGGTCAGTGGACGATCCTGACGGGTTCCTCGCCGGATCCGCCGACGCCGGCCGCGTCCTTCCGGGACGTGCCGTGCGCGCAGGGCATCGCCGGGTGCCGGCCCAGCAGCACGACGCCCACGGCGATCGCCGCGAGCCCCGCCGCCTCCCAGGCCAGCGCGCCCGGCGTGACGCGCACGCGGTCGCCCAGGAAGCCGACGCCGCAGGCGATCCCGGCGAGCGGCTGGGCGGCGGTCAGCGCGGGCAGCGACATGCGCAGCGGGGCCGTCTCGAAGGCGCTCTGCACGAGCATCAGCCCCGTCAGGCCCATCGCGACGACGGCGTACGGCTGCCAGTGCATGAGGAGCGCGCCGACGCCCTCGTCCTCGGCCACCTGGCCGGAGATCCGGGTCAGGGCGTCCTGGAGGCCGTAGAGCAGGCCCGCGGCGAGCGCCAGCACCGTGGCCTCGGGCGACGGGCGCAGCCGCCGCGCGCAGCCCACCAGGAGCAGTGCCAGGCCGACGACGACGCCGACCACGAGCCAGTGCCGCAGCGCCCCTGCGGGCGGTCCGCCGCCCGAGGGCCGACCGGCCACGATGAACGCCGTCACGCCGAGCGCCAGCAGCGCCACGCCCGACCAGCCGTGCCACCCGAGTCTCTGGCCGGTGAGGCGGCGGGAGAGCGCCATCGCGAAGAGCAGGTTGGTCGCGGTCAGCGGTTCGACGAGCGAGACCTCGCCCTTGGTGAGCGCGAGGGCGCTGAGCAGCATGCCGCAGATCATCAGGAAGACGCCGAGCAGCCACTGCGGCATGCGCATGAGGTCCAGCAGCAGCCTGAAGGAGAGGAAGTCGGACAGCGGGGCACGCTGGGCGGCCAGCTGCTGGAGCACGAAGCCCAGCCCCAGACAGCAAGCGGCCCCCACCCCGAGCAGGAATACGGCCACCTCGTCAACCTCCCGGTGTCGCCGACTGGCCCGACCTTAGCCCCTCACCCGTCTTGATCGCGACGATTGTCCGCCTCTGGCTCCCGGCCCGCGGCCGCGGCGGTCGAGGCCGTCGCGGCGGTCGCGGCGGGATGCCGTGTGGTGCGCCTGCCCCGCGCGGGCACGGGCAGGCCCGCCACGATGGCGCGGATGAAGTGCAGCTCGGCTACGACGTCGGCGAGCGTCTCGCACTCGGGGGCCGCCGGGAGCTCCGGAGGGCCCGCGGCGGGGGCCCTGCCGTCCAGGGTGTCGGCGACCGCCGTGAGCGCGGCGGCCACCTGCGCCCCCTCGCGGGCCGACGGACGCGGGGCCCCTTGCTCCATTCGGACGACGCAGGCGGTGGCCGCGTCCACGATCCGCTCGGAGGCGGCGACCACCCGGAACCAGTCGCCGTTCCCGCCGTGCCGCGAGGGCAGCTCGGCGGCCAGGGTCTCGGCGGCGACGCGGGCCTCGCCCAGGGCGCTGTAGGCCGCCCGCCGCAGCACCCTGCGTTCCTCGGGCCGGTCGCCGGCGGGCACGGTCAGGACGTGGTCGAGGTAGTCCCCGGTGCGCCGCTGTGCGACGGCCACCAGGTGGCCGACCCGCGCGGTGGGGTCGGCGAGCCGCGGGAGGTGGCCCACGACGACGACGATCGCGCAGGCGATCGCGGTGTCCAGCAGGCGGGACAGGGCTGCCTGGGTGTCGCCGCCGGCCCAGACGAACGCCAGCACCATGATCGTGACGGCGGAGGTCTGCAGCGCGAAGTGGCGGGCCGCGAACGGCAGCAGCGCGCCCGCCACCGAGGCGCAGACCGCGGTCCACCAGATCCCGCCCCCGAGGACCGCGGCCACCGCGGCGAAGACCAGCACGCCGAGCGCCGTGCCGAAGCAGCGGTTGACGACCCGGGAGAACAGCGGGCCGATGTCCGGCTTCACCAGGAACGCCGCCGTGAGCGGCAGCCAGTACCAGTGGTCCGCCCGTAGGGCCAGGGCCACGGCCGCGCTGGCGGTGACGCACACCGCGACCTTCAGCCCGTACTCACGGCCCACGGGGCCGAGGACGCGGCGGCGCAGCAGCGGCGCCGGGCGGCGGGCGGGGAGCGGCGCGGCCTCCTCGGGCCGGTCCGTGTCCGGGACCGTGCGGGCGAAGACGACGGCGGCGTGCAGCAGCATCGCGTCGAAGGCGGCGCGGGCGGGGGTGGCCTGCCCGGGCGCCGGGAGGGGGCCGGGCGGCGTTCCGGTCCGCAGGGCCCGCGCGAGCCGCCGCGGGCCGTCGCCGGTCCCGGGCGGCAGGGGGCGGGCCTCCCAGAGCAGGGCCGCGGCGGCGTCGGTCAGCTCGGTGGCCACGCCGAAGCGCTCGGCGAGCAGCAGTTCGTCGCGGCGTACGCGGGTACGCAGCAGACGCCGGCTGAGCCGGCGCAGCCGGACCGCCTCGTCACCGCGGTCCAGGGCGGCGCTGAGCCGTCGCCGCGCCGCCTCCGCCCCGGGTCCGCCGACGGCGTCGAGAGCGTCGGCGAGGGCGTCGAAGATCCGGGCCAGCGAGGCGCGCTCGCCCTCCAGCGCCCCGCCGGACGGGCGCGGCGGCCGCAGCACGAGCCGCAGCAGGAGCAGGCAGCCCGCCCCGGCGAGGAACCACAGCGCCTTGTACCAGGGCCCGCCGGGCAGCGGCAGGCCCATACCGATCACCATGGCGGCCAGCCCCTGCATCCCGGCCCGCGAGCAGACCGGGCCGATCACGCTGACCGCGCCCGACACCGCGCCCACCGCGAAGAGCACCGGCAGCCCCCACCACCCGCTCAGGGCGTCCTGCGTCGCGGCACCCACCAGCACGCCGAGCGCGGCGACGAGCGCGGGCAGCCCGATGTGGACGACGCCCGTCCTGCGGGTGCCGGGAAGGTCGTTGAAGCCCGCGAACAGGGCCCCGAGCCCGGCCAGCACCCCGATCTCGACGCGTCCCAGCGCGATCCCCAGCGCGAGCAGGGGCCCGGCCGCCAGCGCCCCGCGCAGCACGGCAGGCCAGGGCACCGGCCCTCGCTGCCAGCGCAGCGGATGGGCCAGCCAGGTCGGCAGGGCGACGGGCCGGCGGCCGGGGCCACGGGGCAGCACGGGCATCCTCACGGGACGGGAACGATCTCAGCGTCGGGAAAAGACGCAGGCCAGCAGGGTTCCGGGCCCTCGCCTCCCCCACCTCAGCCTATCGGCCGCGGGTGAGCAGGCACCGGCCTGGGCCGTGTCGTCGAAGGAGCTCCCCCAGCTCCGCTGGGAGGTGCCCCAGGTGCGGGGCATCGCAAGGCGGAGAGCCGTCCTCGTAGTGGGCTGCTCGGACGATTCGACAACGCAGCGTGGGGTGGGGGTACCTCCCAGCGCCGGCTGGGGGAGCGTCGCGGGGTGGGGGCACCCCCGGCCGAAGGTTGGCGGAGGGCGTGTGACGACGCGGCCTAGTACCGCGTGACCGCGGTCCCGCCGCGGCCCGGTTCCGTGCCGATCGCGATGTGGGGGTCACGGCCGGGGTCGGCCCAGGCCAGGATGCGGCGCATGGCGCCGGCCGGGACCGAGACGCAACCCGCCGTTGCGGCGCGGCCGTTCACGTGGAGGAAGATCCCGGCGCCGCGTTCGCGGACCGGGTGGCGGTAGTTGAAGCCGATGACGAGGGCGTGCGCGTACTGGCGGCCGAAGTCGGCGAGGTGCTCGGACTCCTCGGGGGCGCAGTCCTCGGGCAGCGGTTCGACCCAGCGGTTGTAGGAGTCCGAGGCGTTGTCCTGGCACCACCAGGAGTCCTCGGTGACCGGCAGGTACCGCGTCGTCGTGCCGGGGGGCGGCGCCTCGGTGCCGAACGCGAACGGGAGGTCGTACAGCCCGGTCGGGGTGGTCGAGGTGTCCTGCACCCGGGTCCCGCCCTCGACGAGGCCGCCGCCGCCGAAACGGGCGGCCGCGGAGCCCGCCGCGACCCAGCGGCCGTCGCGGCGGTCCCACCAGGTCAGCGTCCCGGTGGTGGCCTCCGGGGAGGCGGCGACCGCCGTGATCAGCTGGGTGCCGCCGCCGGTGTCCGCCATGCGGTCCGGCAGCGCGGGCGGCGACCAGGGGACCGCGGCCGCCGTGCCGGCCACGACGGCCGGCACGGCGAGGCGCGTCAGTGCCGCGCGCAGGCTCAAGCGGGGAGCTGCGCCTCGATGGCGGCGACGATCTCGTCGGCCTCGGGCTCGGTGCGGGGGCGGAACCGGCCGACGACCTGGCCGTCGCCGCCGACGAGGAACTTCTCGAAGTTCCACTGGACGTCGCCCGCCTGGCCCTCGGCGTCGGCGGTCTCGGTCAGCGCGGCGTACAGCGGGTGCCGCTGCTCACCGTTGACGTCGGCCTTCTCGTAGAGCGGGAAGCTCACGCCGTAGGTCGCGGAGCAGAAGGTCGCGATCTCCTCGGCCGTGCCCGGCTCCTGGCCCGCGAACTGGTTGCTGGGGAAGCCCAGCACGGTGAACCCACGGTCGGCATACCGCTTCTGCAGCCGCTCCAGGCCCTCGTACTGCGGGGTCAGACCGCACTTGGAGGCCACGTTGACGATCAGCAGGGCCTTGCCCCGGTGGTCCGCGAGGGAGGCGGGCTCACCGGTGAGGGTGCGCAGCGGGATGTCGTAGATGCTCACGTTCGGATCTCCTCGTTTAGGGCGCGGACGGACCACAGGTCGTCCGTTCAACCCCGGTCACGGTGCCGATCTTCCCATGGGAGGGGGTCCGCGGCATGACCGCGGCGTGACGTCAGTGTTCGGTGACCCGCCCGGAGTCGACCCGGATGCGGCGGGTGGTGTGGACGGCCTCCAGCATGCGGCGGTCGTGGGTGACCAGCAGCAGGGTGCCGTCGTAGGCGGCGAGGGCGGACTCGAGCTGCTCGATGGCGGGCAGGTCGAGGTGGTTGGTGGGCTCGTCGAGGACGAGGAGGTTGACGCCGCGGCCCTGCAGGAGGGCGAGGGCGGCCCGGGTGCGCTCGCCCGGGGAGAGGGTGGCGGCGGGGCGCAGCACGTGGGCGGCCTTGAGGCCGAACTTGGCCAGCAGGGTGCGGACGTCGGCGGGGGCCGTGTCGGGGACCTCCGCGCAGAAGGCGTCGAGCAGCGACTCGCCGCCGAGGAAGAGCCTGCGTGCCTGGTCGACCTCGCCGACGACGACTCCGGGCCCGAGGTGGGCGGCGCCGGCGTCCAGCGGGACGCGGCCGAGGAGGGCGGCCAGGAGGGTGGACTTGCCGGAGCCGTTGGCGCCGGTGATGGCGACCCGGTCGGCCCAGTCGACCTGCAGGTCGACGGGCCCCAGGGTGAACCCGGAGCCGCGGTGGACCTCGGCGCCGCGCAGCGTGGCGACGACCGCGCCCGCGCGGGGCGCGGCGGCGATCTCCATGCGCAGCTCCCACTCCTTGCGGGGCTCGTCGACGACGTCGAGGCGTTCGATCATGCGCTGGGTCTGCCGGGCCTTGGCGGCCTGCTTCTCGGTGGACTCGGAGCGCAGCTTGCGGCCGATCTTGTCGTTGTCGCTCGCCTTGCGGCGGGCGTTGCGGACGCCGTGCTCCATCCAGTTGCGCTGCATCCGGGCGCGGGACTCCAGGGCGGCCTTGGTGTCGGCGTACTCCTCGAACTCCTCGCGGGCGTGACGGCGGGCGGTCTCCCGCTCCTCCAGGTAGGCGGCGTAGCCGCCGCCGTAGGTGTTGACCTGCTGCTGGGCGAGGTCGAGTTCGACGACCTTGGTCACGGTGCGGGTGAGGAACTCGCGGTCGTGGCTGACGAGGACGGTGCCCGCCTTCAGGCCCCTGACGAAGGCCTCCAGCCGCTCCAGGCCGTCGAGGTCGAGGTCGTTGGTGGGCTCGTCGAGCAGGAAGACGTCGTAGCGGCTCAGCAGCAGGGACGCCAGGCCGGCGCGGGCGGCCTGGCCGCCGGACAGGGCGGTCATCGGGAGGTCGAGGCCGACGGTCAGCCCGAGCGAGTCGGTGACCTCCTCGGCGCGCTCCTCGAGGTCCGCGCCGCCGAGGGCGAGCCAGCGCTCCAGGCCGTCGTTGTAGGCGTCGTCCGCGCCGGGCGCCCCGTCCACCAGGGCCTGCGTGGCGGCGTCGAGCTCGGCCTGGGCGGCGGCGACCCCGGTGCGCCGGGCCAGGAAGGCCCGTACGGTCTCGTCCGGGCGGCGTTCGGGCTCCTGCGGGAGGTGGCCGACGGTCGCGGTGGGCGGGCTCAGCCGCAGCTGCCCCTGCTCGGGCGCGCTGAGGCCCGCGAGCAGGCGCAGCAGCGTCGACTTCCCGGCACCGTTGGCACCGACCAGGCCGATGACGTCGCCGGGGGCGACGACGAGGTCGAGGCCGGAGAAGAGGACGCGGTCCCCGTGGCCGGCGGCGAGATCCTTGACGACAAGAGTGGCACTCATCAGGCTGCCGATGCTATCGCCCCGCCGGCCCGCGCCCTGCGGCCCGTGCGTGGCACCCGGGACGGCCGCCGGCCGTCCCCGATCCCAGGGAGGGAACCTTCCGTGCCGAGCAAGATGGCCCTCGTCCGCCGTCCGGGTCCGCGCCTCGCCGAGGGGCTGGTGACGCACGTCGAGCGCTCCCCCGTCGACACAGGCCTCGCCGCGCGCCAGTGGGAGGGGTACGTGGCGGCGCTGCGCGCCCACGGCTGGGAGACGGTGGAGGTGCCGGCCGCCGACGACTGCCCGGACGCGGTCTTCGTGGAGGACCCGGTGGTCGTCTTCCGCGACGTCGCGCTGCTCGCCCGGTCCGGTGCCGTCTCCCGGCGCCCGGAGACGGCCGGGGTCGGGGAGGCGGTGGCAGCGCTGGGGCTTTCGGTCGACAGGGTCCGCGAGCCGGGCACCCTGGACGGCGGGGACGTGCTGAAGACGGGGGACACCGTGTACGTGGGCCGGGGCGGGCGGACCAACGCCGAGGGCGTCCGGCAGCTGCGGTCCGCGTTCGAGCCGCTGGGGGCGCGGGTGGTCGCCGTTCCCGTCACCAAGGTGCTGCATCTGAAGTCGGCGGTGACGGCGCTGCCCGACGGCACGGTCATCGGGTATCCGCCGCTGGTTGACGACCCGTCGGTCTTCCCCCGCTTCCTGCCGGTGCCGGAGGAGGCGGGGGCCCACGTGGTGCTGCTCGGCGGCGGGCGGCTGCTGATGGCGGCGAGCGCGCCGAGGAGCGCACAGCTGCTGGGTGATAGGGGATATGAGCCCGTATCAGTGGATATCAGTGAGTTCGAGAAGCTCGAGGGATGCGTGACCTGCCTGTCCGTTCGCCTGCGGAACTTGTACGCCTGACGGCGGGTTGCCTTTTCAGTGGCACCTAACCTACGGTTTCGTAACTTACGATTCCGTAAGCACTCTCAGCGAACAGCCAGGAGCCCCGCGTGACCATTGCCCCGTCCCAGAGTGCCGGTTCGGAAGCATGGAGTGACACCAGGCTGCTGTACGCCTTGGAAGAGGTCGTCGAGACCGAGATCAACCGTCACCTGAAGGCGGCCAAGGAGTGGATGCCCCACGAGTACGTCCCGTGGAGCCAGGGCCGCGACTACGACGGTGTGATGGGCGGCGAGGCCTGGGCGCCCGAGCAGTCCAAGGTCACCGAGATCGGCCGGATATCGCTGGTGGTCAACCTGCTCACGGAGGACAACCTCCCCAGCTACCACCACGAGATCGCCACCCTCTTCGGCCGGGACGGCGCCTGGGGCACCTGGGTCCACCGCTGGACCGCGGAGGAGGGCCGGCACGCCATAGTGATGCGGGACTACCTGCTCACCACCCGTGCCGTGGACCCGGTGGAGCTGGAGCGGCTGCGCATGCACCACATGTCGGAGGGCTTCGAGTCCGACAACGCGCACAGCATGCTGCACTCGGTGGCGTACGTGGCGTTCCAGGAACTGGCCACCCGCATCTCGCACCGCAACACGGGCCGCGAGTCGGGCGACCCGATGTGCGAGCGCATGCTGGCGCGCATCGCGACCGACGAGAACCTGCACATGGTCTTCTACCGCAACCTGCTGGCGGCGGCGCTGCAACTGGCGCCGGACCAGGCGATGCAGGCGATCCGTGACGTGGTCGTCGGCTTCCGGATGCCGGGGCACGGGATGCCCGGCTTCGAACGCTCCGCGGCGCGGATCGCCATCGGCGGCATCTACAACCTCCGCATCCACCACGACGACGTGCTCCAGCCCGTACTGCGGCACCTGAAGGTGCTGGAGACCTCGGGGCTCGGCGCCGAGGGCCTGAAGGCACAGGAGGAACTGGGCTTCTTCATGGGCGAGCTGGACAGCCAGGCACGCAAGTTCGAGGAGCGCCGGGACGCCCTGCTGGCCCGGCGGGCCGCGCGCGCCTGACGAAGCGGTGCGCGGTGGGGCGCCTCCCCGGAGGCGTTCCACCGCGGCGGGCCGGTCAGCGCGCCAGCGCGGCGACCTCGCCCACCATCCAGATCAGGCGTTCGCCGTTGTGCTCGAACGTGTGCCGGCTCACCATGCCCATCCGCAGGTAGAAGCCCTCGGCCCGCGGCTCCGCGCCGACCCCGAGCAGTCGTGCGTCCAGCGCGACCGCCCGCCGCACCAGATGGCCCCACAGCAGGCCCCCGACCCCGGTGCCGATGGACGTCCGGTCGACGAACAGCAGACCGATCCCCAGGTAGTCCTCGTGCTCGTTGAGCGTGTAGAAGCCGACGGGCACACCGTCCTTCTCGGCGACGGTGGCGTACCGGGAGGCAATGTCCGCCGCCGTGAGCTTCGGCGTCACGTCGGGGACGTCCTCCACGCGACCGCCCACCCAGTGCGACTTCGACCTCAGGACCAACGCGTCCAGGAACGGCAGCTCCTGCGGGCGGGCCGGACGGATCACGACACCTTCCATGCCACGAGCGTGGCAGCGCGCAGGCCACGGCGTCATCGGTTTTCCGCCCCCGGCAGGCCGGACCGCCCCGGGCCGGCTCCGCGACCCACCGGGGAAGGGCGTGGGCTCCGATGACATCCTTGAGCGGTGTTCCCCTCCGGTCGCGCGGGCGCGGTGTTCTTCGACGTCGACGGCACCCTCGTGCCCGGCACGAGCTCGTCGGCCTTCCTGGCCGGCTTCCTCGGCCATCGGGACGAGTTGAGCGAGGCCGAGGACGCCTACGCCAGGGGCGCCATGGACAACCGGCAGGTCTCCGAGCTGGACGCCGCCGGCTGGGCGGGCGTGCCCGAGGGACGGGTCGCCGGGTGGCTCGACGGGCTCCCCCTGGTCACGGGCATCACGGAGACGGTGGCCTGGTGCCGGCGGAACGGACTGGCGCCCGTGCTGGCGACCCTCGCCTGGTCGCCGGTCGGCGGCCACCTGAGCGAGCGCTTCGGCTTCGACGCGTTCAGCGGCCCCCGGTTGGAGACCTCCGGCGGCCGGTTCACGGGCCGGGTCGCCCGGCACTTCGACGAGTACGGCAAGAGGGACTTCGCCCTCGCCCACGCGCGAGGGCTGGCCCTGGCCCCCGGCGCCTGCGGGGCCGTCGGCGACAGCCGCTCCGACCTGCCGCTGTTCGCGTCCGTCGGGCTGAGCGTGGCGTTCAACGCCTCGGCGGACGCCCGGGCCGCGGCGACCGTCGCGGTGGACGGCGAGGACCTGCGGGACGTGCTTCCCGCCCTGAGCCGCCTGGTCGCGGCGGTTCGCTGACGACGGGAGTCAGCCGTGGGCGGGGCCCAGGGCCCAGGCCGCGGCGGAGAGCGTCGCCATGGACAGCAGCGTGGCCGCCGCAGCGGGGCCCGGGCGGAAAATCATGCAAGCACGCTTGATTGTTTCCTGCCGCGGTGCCAGCCTGTGACGCGCACGGCTTCGCTGACGCTGCGTCATTCAGGGGGACCTTTGTCCGACCCCACACCCGTACTGGACGATCTGCGGGACGAGAGCGAGGGCCTGGACGCCCTGGTCGCCCCGCTCGCGGAGGGCGCCTGGGCGGCACCGACGCCCGCTCCGGGGTGGACGATCGCGCACCAGATCGCCCATCTGGCCTGGACCGACCGGCAGTCCGTGCTGGCGGTCACCGACCCGGAGGGCTTCGGCTCCGTGGTGGAGAAGGCCGCCGCCGCGGTCGACACCTTCGTCGACGCCGGCGCCGAGGAGGGCGCGGCGCTGCCGCCCGCCGAGTTGCTGGCGCGCTGGCGCTCGGGGCGGGCGGAGCTGCAGGCCGCGCTGCGGGCGCAGCCGCCCGGGACGCGCTTCCCGTGGTTCGGGCCGCCGATGAGCGCCGCGTCCATGGCCTCGGCCCGGCTCATGGAGAGCTGGGCGCACGGCGAGGACGTCGCGGACGCCCTCGGTGTCCGCCGTCCGCCGACCGCGCGGCTGCGGCACGTGGCGCGGATCGCCGTACGGGCCCGCGACTACGCGTACTTCGTCAACGGGCTGACCGCGCCCGCCGAGGAGTTCCGGGTCGAGCTGTCCGCCCCCGACGGCACGCTGTGGGCGTACGGCCCGAAGGACGCGGCTCAGCGCGTCACGGGCCCGGCGCTCGACCTGTGCCTGCTGGCGACCCGCCGCCGGCACCGCGCCGACCTGGCCGTACGTGCCGAGGGCAAGGACGCCGACCGCTGGCTGGACATCGCCCAGGCCTTCGCGGGACCGCCCGGGCGGGGCCGCGAGCCGCGTGAGGGAGGAACGGCGTGAACGCCGGGAACCGTACGACCATGCTGGAACGCCTCGCCGAACTGGAGGCCGAGCACGAGAAGGCGCTCGCGGGCGGCGGCCCCAAGTACGTGGACCGGCACCGGTCGCGGGGGAAGCTGACCGCCCGGGAGCGGGTGGAGCTGCTGCTGGACCAGGACAGCCCGTTCCTGGAGCTGTCGCCGCTCGCGGCCTGGGGCAGCGACTACCCGGTCGGCGCGTCGCTGGTGACCGGAATCGGCGTGATCGAGGGCACCGAGTGCGTGATCACCGCCAACGACCCCACGGTGCGCGGCGGCGCGAGCAACCCGTGGACCCTGAAGAAGGCCCTACGGGCCAACGAGATCGCGCTCTCCAACCGGCTGCCGCTGGTCAACCTCGTGGAGTCGGGCGGCGCCGACCTGCCCAGCCAGAAGGAGATCTTCATCCCGGGCGGCGCGCTCTTCCGGGACCTGACCCGGCTGTCGGCGGCCGGCATCCCCACCGTCGCCGTCGTGTTCGGCAACTCCACGGCCGGCGGCGCGTACGTCCCCGGGATGTCCGACCACGTGATCATGGTCAAGGAGCGCTCCAAGGTGTTCCTCGGCGGCCCGCCGCTGGTGAAGATGGCCACCGGCGAGGAGAGCGACGACGAGTCGCTGGGCGGGGCGGACATGCACGCCCGTACCTCCGGCCTCGCGGACTACTTCGCGCTGGACGAGCCCGACGCCCTGCGCACCGCCCGCAGGGTGGTGGCCCGGCTCAACTGGCGCAAGCAGGGCCCCGCCCCGGCCGCCGCCTACGACCCGCCGCTGTACGACGAGGACGGGCTGCTGGACATCGTCCCCGCCGACCTGAAGACCCCCTTCGACCCCCGCGAGGTCATCGCGCGGGTCGTGGACGGCTCGGAGTTCGACGAGTTCAAGCCGCTGTACGGGCCGAGCCTGGCGACCGGCTGGGCGCGGGTGCACGGCTATCCCGTCGGGATCCTCGCCAACGCGCAGGGCGTGCTCTTCAGCGCCGAGTCGCAGAAGGCCGCGCAGTTCATCCAGCTCGCCAACCAGCGCGACATCCCGCTGCTGTTCCTGCACAACACCACCGGCTACATGGTGGGCCGCGAGTACGAGCAGGGCGGCATCATCAAACACGGCGCCATGATGATCAACGCGGTGTCCAACTCGAAGGTCCCGCACATCTCCGTCCTGATGGGCGCGAGTTACGGCGCCGGGCACTACGGCATGTGCGGCCGGGCGTACGACCCGCGCTTCCTGTTCGCCTGGCCCAGCGCCAAGTCGGCCGTGATGGGGCCGGCGCAGCTCGCGGGGGTGCTGTCCATCGTGGCGCGGCAGTCCGCGGCCGCCCGGGGCCTGCCCTTCGACGAGGAGGCCGACGCCGGGCTGCGGGCGATGGTGGAGCAGCAGATCGAGTCCGAGTCCCTGCCGATGTTCCTGTCGGGGCGGCTGTACGACGACGGGGTGATCGACCCGCGCGACACCCGCACGGTGCTCGGCGTGTGCCTGTCGGCGGTCCACAGCGCACCGGTCGAGGGCGCCCGTGGCGGCTTCGGCGTCTTCCGGATGTGAGGAGCACCTGACCGTGATCGCATCAGTGCTGGTGGCCAACCGCGGCGAGATCGCCCGCCGTGTCTTCCGTACCTGCCGCGACCTGGGCATCGCCACGGTCGCCGTCCACTCGGACGCGGACGCGACCGCGCCGCACGTACGGGAGGCGGACGCCGCCGTGCGGCTGCCGGGCGACGCGCCCGCCGACACCTATCTGCGCGGCGACCTCATCGTGAAGGCCGCCCTCGCCGCGGGCGCGGACGCCGTCCACCCGGGCTACGGGTTCCTGTCGGAGAACGCCGAGTTCGCCCGGTCCGTCATCGCGGCGGGCCTGACCTGGATCGGGCCGACGCCGCAGGCCATCGAGGCGATGGGTTCCAAGACCCGGGCCAAGCACCTGATGGCCGAGGCCGGCGTCCCGGTGCTGGAGGCCGGTCCAGGCGACCTGCCCGTGCTGGTCAAGGCGGCGGCGGGCGGCGGCGGACGCGGCATGCGCGTCGTCCGCGAGGCGGCCGACCTGGAGCGGGAGCTGGCCGCCGCCCGTGCGGAGGCGCTGTCCGCCTTCGGGGACGGCGAGGTGTTCCTGGAGCCGTACGTCGAGGACGGCCGGCACATCGAGGTGCAGGTGCTGGCGGACGCGCACGGCACCGTGTGGACGCTGGGCGAGCGCGACTGCTCGGTGCAGCGCCGCCACCAGAAGGTGGTCGAGGAGACCCCGGCGCCCGGCATCACCGACGGGCTGCGCCGGACGCTGCACGAGGCTGCCGGGGCGGCGGCGCGGGCCATCGGCTACGTCGGCGCGGGGACGGTGGAGTTTCTGGTGCCGGCGGACGGCCGGCCGTACTTCCTGGAGATGAACACCCGTCTCCAGGTGGAGCACCCGGTGACCGAGTGCGTCTTCGGCGTGGACCTCGTCGCGCTCCAGCTGGACGTCGCCGAGGGCGGGCGGCTCCCGGCCGCTCCCCCGGCGCCCTCCGGGCACGCGGTCGAGGCCCGGCTGTACGCGGAGGACCCGGCCCGCGACTGGCAGCCGCAGGCCGGCGTCCTGCACCGCTTCCGGGTGCCGCGGGCGCCGGGGCTGCGGGTGGACGCGGGCTTCGGCGACGGCGACCGGATCGGCGTGCACTACGACGCGATGCTCGCCAAGGTCGTCGCCCACGCCCCCACCCGCCCGCAGGCGCTGCGGCTGCTCGCGCACGCCCTGGAGCGGGCCCGCGTGCACGGCCTGATGACCAACCGCGACCTGCTCGTACGGGTGCTGCGCGACCCGGACTTCGCCGCGGGGCGGCTGTCGACGGCCTTCCTCGACCGGCTCGGCCCGGCGCCGGCGCAGGACGGGGCCGCGCTGCGGCTGTCGGCCCTGGCCGCCGCCCTCGCCGACGCCTCGGGACGCCACCCGCTGGGCGGCTGGCGCAACGTGCGGTCGGCGCCGCAGTCCAAGACCTACCGCGCCGAGCCGGGTGGCGCGGAGCACGAGGTCCGCTACCGGCTCGGCCGCGACGGCCTCGCCGCCGAGGGCCACCCGGACGTACGCCTGCTGGAGCACGGGCCGGGACACGTGGTACTGGAGGTCGCCGGGGTGCGCCGGGCCTTCGAGGTGGCGGTCTACGGGGACGAGGTGTGCGTCGACGGCCCGTCGGGCGGCCACCGCTTCACCGCGCTGCCGCGCTTCCCCGACCCGCAGGCCCAGCTCGCGCCCGGCTCGCTGCTGGCCCCGATGCCGGGGACGGTCGTCCGCGTCGCGGACGTCGCGGTCGGCGACAAGGTGGCCGCGGGGCAGCCCCTGCTGTGGCTGGAGGCCATGAAGATGGAGCACCGCATCGCCGCCCCGGCGGACGGTGTGCTCACCGCACTGCACGCCGAGGCCGGCCGCCAGGTCGACGTCGGAGCCGTACTCGCCGTCGTTCAGGAAGAGGATTCCCCATGAGCGGTACGCCCGCTGTGCACGGACCGACCGGCACCTTCGACAACGTCCTGCTGGAGAGCGAGGAACGGCGCGCGCTGCGCAAGGCCGTCTCCGACCTGGGCCGCCGGTACGGGCGTTCGTACTTCCTCGACGCCGTCCGCGAGGGGCGGCACACCGACAAGCTGTGGCAGGAGGCCGGTGCGCTCGGCTACCTCGGAGTCAACCTGCCGGAGGAGCACGGCGGCGGGGGCGGCGGCCTGGCCGAGCTCTCCATCGTGCTGGAGGAACTGGGCGCCGCGGGCTGCCCGTTGCTGCTGCTCATCGTCTCCCCCGCGATCTGCGGCACGGTCATCGCCCGCTTCGGCACCGGGGAGCAGCAGCGCCGGTGGCTGCCCGGCCTCTCGGACGGCTCGATCCGGATGGCGTTCGGCATCACCGAGCCCGACGCCGGTTCCAACTCCCACCGCCTGACGACCACGGCCCGCCGGGACGGTTCGGACTGGCTGCTCACGGGCCGCAAGGTCTTCGTCTCCGGCGTCGACATCGCCGACGCGACGCTCATCGTGGGCCGCACCGAGGACGCCCGTACGGGAAAGCTGAAGCCGTGCCTGTTCGTCGTGGAGCGCGAGACGCCCGGCTTCGAGTTCCGGCCGATCGACATGGAACTGTCGGCGCCCGAGAAGCAGTTCCACATCTACCTGGACGACGTGCGGCTGCCCGCCGACGCCCTGGTGGGCGACGAGGACGCGGGGCTGCTGCAGCTGTTCGCGGGCCTCAACCCCGAACGCGTCATGACGGCCGCCTTCTCGATCGGCATGGGCCGCTTCGCGCTCGACGCCGCCGTGGGCTACGCCCGCACCCGGCAGGTGTGGAAGGCCCCCATCGGCTCTCACCAGGCCATCGCCCACCCGCTGGCACAGGCCCACATCGAGCTGGAACTGGCCCGACTGATGATGCAGAAGGCCGCGTTCCTGTACGACGCCGGGGACGACATGGCGGCCGGCGAGGCCGCCAACATGGCGAAGTACGCGGCGGCCGAGGCGGGCGCGAAGGCCGTCGACCAGGCCGTGCACACCCTCGGCGGCAACGGGCTGACGGCCGAGTACGGGCTGGCCTCCCTCCTCACGGCGTCGCGCGTGGGTCGCATCGCGCCGGTCAGCCGGGAGATGATTCTCAACTACGTCTCGCACCACACGCTGGGTCTGCCCAAGTCCTACTGAGCACGTCCTACCGAGGAGGGGGGAACGGCCATGGCACAGCCGGCCGTGTTCCACAGCGAGTACCCCGCGGTTCCCGCCATCGACCTGCCGATCCACGAGGCCGTGCTGGGCCACGCCGCCGAGTTCGGCGACCGGCCCGCGCTCGTCGACGGGGTCGAGGGCACGACGCTCACCTACGCGCAGCTCGACTCCTTCACCCGCCGCATCGCCGCGGCGCTGGCCGAGTCGGGCCTGCGCAAGGGCGACGTCCTCGCCCTGCACAGCCCCAACACCATCGCCTACCCGCCGGTCTTCTACGGCGCCACGCGCGCCGGGGCGGCCGTCACCACCGTCCATCCGCTCGCCACGGCCGAGGAGTTCGCGCGGCAACTGCGGGACAGCGGCGCCTCGTGGATCGTCACCGTCTCGCCGCTGCTGGAGACCGCACGCAAGGCGGCGGAGCAGGCCGGCGGCGTGCGGGAGATCCTCGTCTGCGACAGCGCCGAGGGCCACCGCTCGGTCCTGGACCTGCTCGGCTCCACCGCCCCCGAGCCGGAGATCGCCTTCGACCCGGGCGAGGACCTGGCCGCGCTGCCGTACTCCTCGGGCACCACCGGCGTGCCCAAGGGCGTGATGCTGACCCACCGCAACATCGCCACCAACCTGGCCCAGCTGGACCCGACGCTTTCGATGGGCCCCGGGCACCGCATCCTGGCCGTGCTCCCGTTCTTCCACATCTACGGGCTCACCGCGCTCATGAACGCCCCGCTGCGCAAGGGCGCCACCGTCGTGGTGCTGCCGCGCTTCGACCTGGAGCAGTTCCTGAAGGCGGTGGCGACCCACCGCGTACAGGGCCTGTTCGTGGCCCCGCCGATCGTGCTGGCGCTCGCCAAGCACCCGGCGGTCGCCGCGCACGACCTGAGCTCGCTGGAGTACGTGCTGTGCTCGGCGGCCCCGCTCGACGCGGAACTGGCCCAGGCCTGCTCCAAGCGGCTGGGACTGCCGCCGATCCTGCAGGCGTACGGGATGACGGAACTCTCCCCGGGCACGCACGTGGTGCCGCTGGACTCGCGGGACGCGCCGCCCGGCGCGGTCGGCAAACTGCTGCCCGGCACCGAGATGCGCATCGTGCCGCTCGGCGAGGAGGGCGGGGACGCCGCCGCCGACGGCACCGGGGAGATCCACATCCGCGGTCCGCAGGTCATGAAGGGCTACCTGGGACGGCCCGAGGAGACCGCCGCCATGATCGACGAGGAGGGCTGGCTGCACACCGGCGACGTCGGCCGGGTGGACGCCGGCGGGTGGCTGCACGTCGTCGACCGGGTCAAGGAGCTGATCAAGTACAAGGGCTACCAGGTGCCGCCCGCCGAGTTGGAGGCCGTGCTGCTCACCGACCCGCGGGTGGCCGACGCCGCGGTCATCGGCGTGGTGGACGAGGACGGCAACGAGATCCCCAAGGCGTACGTGGTGCCGCAGCAGGGCTCCGGCCTCACGCCGGACGACGTGATCGCGCACGTGGCGGCGCAGGTCGCCCCGTACAAGAAGGTGCGCCGGGTGGAGTTCACCGACGCGATACCGAGGGCCGCGAGCGGCAAGATCCTCCGGCGTGAACTGCGCGCCCGGGAAAGGGGTAGCACCTGATGACCGACGACGCCGCGGCACCCTGCGTACGGAGCGCGCACGACAGGGGGATCACCACGCTCACGCTGGACTCCCCGCACAACCGCAACGCGCTGTCCGCACGCATGGTCGACGAGCTGTCCGACGCGCTGGCCCGGGCCGGCAAGGACCCGGCCACGCGTGCGGTGCTGCTCACGCACACCGGCGGCACCTTCTGCGCGGGCGCGGACCTGAAGGAGGCGGCGTCGCCGGAGGGGCCGCGGCGGCTGGTGGCGCTGCTGCGCGCGATCGTGGAACTGCCCAAGCCGGTCGTGGCGCACGTGACCGGTCACGTGCGCGCGGGCGGCCTCGGGCTGCTGGCGGCCTGTGACGTCCCGGTGGCGGGGGCGGGGGCGAGCTTCGCCTTCACCGAGGCACGGCTCGGCCTCGCCCCGGCCGTGATCTCGCTGACCGTGCTGCCGCGCATGGACGCCCGGTCCGCCGCGCGGCACTACCTGACGGGCGAGGTCTTCGACACCGCGGAGGCCGTCCGCACCGGCCTGGTCGCCGCGCCGGAGGAGGCGCTGGACGGCATCCTCGCCGGGCTGCGCGCGGCGTCGCCGCAGGGGCTCGCGGAGTCCAAGGCGCTGACGACGGCCGCCGTGCTGCGCGTCTTCGACCGGGACGCCGCGGCGCTGACCGAGCAGTCGGCCCGGCTGTTCGGCTCGCCCGAGGCCGCGGAGGGGATGCGGGCGTTCCTCGAACGGCGGGCCGCACCATGGGCGCTGTGAGAGCCGGCACCCGTACGCCCAAGCAGGACCGCAGCCGCGCCACCCGGCAGCGGCTGCTGGGGGCCGCCGTCGCCTGCCTGGCCGAACGCGGCTGGGCGGGCAGCACGGTGACCGTGGTCGCCGAGCGCGCGGGGGTGTCGCGGGGTGCGGCCCAGCACCATTTCCCCACCCGCGAGGACCTGTTCACCGGGGCGATCGAGTTCGTCGCCGAACAGTGGCTGGTCGCCCTGCGCGAGCACGCGCACGCCCTCCCCCGCGAGGGCGTGCCCCGCACGCACGCCGTGGTCGGCATGGTCGTCGACCTCTACACGGGGCCGATCTTCCGGGCCGCCCTGCACCTGTGGGTCGCCGCGGCGAACGAGGAGCAACTGCGGCCCCGGGTCACCTCGCTGGAGGCGCGCATCGGGCGGGAGGCGCACCGGCTCGCCGTGGAGATGCTCGGCGCGGACGAGGCGGTGGCCGGGGTCAGGGAGACCGTCCAGGCCACCCTCGACATGGCCCGGGGCCTGGGGCTGGCGAACCTCCTCAGCGACGACAGCGCCCGCCGGGCGGGCATCGTCCGCGAGTGGTCGGCGGTCCTGGACGGGGTGCTGCGCCGCGGAATCTGAGTCGCCCCTGTCGGTGGCGGGTGAGAAGATCGCGGCATGCTGAACGAGGCGGTGTCCGCCGGCGAACTGGGCTTCCTGCTGGGTCTGGTCGACCCGGATTCCGCGGCGCGTGCGCGGAGCCGGACGGGGGTCCCGGAGGAGGATCCGGCGGCGGCGGCCGAGCCACCTGAGTACTCGCCGTGGGGCCGCCCGTGGTGGCGCGACCTGCCGGTGTCGGTGCTGTGGTGGATGCTGCAGGAGGACGATCCCCGGGTCAACTCGCTGGTGTACCACCACCCGCAGGCCGACGACCGTATGCGCTACGACATCATCAACGGCGTCCCGTACGGACCGGATCGCTCCCGCCGCCTGAAGGTTCCCGCGGACCTCTCGCACTATCCGGCACCGGAGCTCGCGCTGCCGTCCGGCCCGCAGGCGCTGACCGCGGTGCTGCGTGCCGTCACCGGCATGTCCCAGGGCCGGGCCGCCGCGTTGACGGTGGGGCGGGACGACTGGGCCGTGGTGGCCGGGGCCGACCGCGAGCAGCCGCTGCCGGGATACGCCCGCTGGGCACTGGCGATCCGCCCCGACTGCCCTCCGGCGCTGCGCACGCAGTTCGGTACGCACCGCAAGTTCACCAACCGGCTCCGTGACGCGGGCGTCGTGGACGGCCCGGGGGCGTACGCGACCGGCACGCGTCCGGCACGCGACGCCCTGCGCGTCCTGGCCATGGGCCGCTGGGCGTTCCCGCTGCTGCTGCCGGAGGCCGCCGACGCGCTGCGGCCGCTGGTGCGCACGGAGCTGGGCGGCAACACCGAGGCGTGGGCGGTGCTGACGCAGCTCCTGCCGACGTTCACGGGCACGCTGCCGGAGCTGATCGCGACGGCGGGGGCGATCGCGGAGGGCGCCGGGGAGGGCGCCGGGGAGGGCGCCGACGGCCCGTTGTCAGTGGCCTCTGGTAACACTGAGTCACCAAGGGGCCAGGAGGGTCCGGGGCACGAACGTGGGGGGCCTGCATGGGATTCGACGAGCGCGGGCGACGACCCGTGGTCGACCTCGCCGACCGGCGGGCGCTGGAGCAGTGGCATCCGGCGGATCCGGTCGTCGTGGCGGAGGCCGAGCGGCTGAAGGAGGCCGCGCTGCTGGACTTCGGGCTGACCGAGTCGGCGGTCGCGTCCTGGCTGTACGCCAAGTGCCCGCACCAGATCCCGACCACGGCCGTGGACACCGCGGCGGTGGTGGCCTCGGGGGACGGCTCCGTCCTCCTGCTGTACAACCCCGCGTTCTTCGTCGACCTGGGGCTGGACGGGGTCAAGTTCGTCCTTTTCCACGAGGCCCGGCACGTGGTGCACCGGCATCTGTTCGCCGAGCCCGCGCTGCGGGAGGACCCGGTCTTCTCCACCGCGGCGGAGGTGGCGATCAACCACGTGGCGCTGGTCCGCCTGCGACGGCAGGCCCTGCCGCTGCGGGACGGCCGGCCGACGGGGGTCGATCCGCACGAGGTCCACGCCGCGTACGAGCGGGATCTGACGGAGCAGGGGCTGACAGCCCTGTCCTATGCGGAGTTCGTCGAGACCGACATGGGCGTCTACACCGAGCTCAAGCGGATGAAGCACCCACCGGTGCCCCTGACGTCGTCGTGCGTGCACCTCGAGGCTGAGGGCGTACCGGGCGACCAGGGCACCATCGACGCACTGGTCTCCTCCTCCCTGCTGAACTCGCTGCTGGCCGCGCGCCGCGGGCACACCGGAGCCGAGCGCGAGCTGCTGGAGCTCATGGGCCGCACCGAGGGCGCCTCGGAGCGCACGGCCCGGCTGTGGGGACAGCTGGGCGCCGGGACGCTGCGCGGCGAGACCGTCAGGACCCGGCGGGTGGACTGGTGGCAGCGGTGGCTGGTCGACGTGGTCGCCTCGAAGCTGCGCGAGGGCGAGCGGCTGGTCTACCCGAAGAAGCGGGGCGCGCTGCTGGCGGCGCTCGGCCACGACCCGATGCTGTCGCGGCGCGGCCCCGTGCGCGACAAGGTGCTGGTCATCGCCTACGACACCTCGGGGTCCATGCCGGGTTCCGTCATCACCTGGCTGACCGAACTCGTCGGGCGGATCGACGGCGTGGAGGCCCACTGGCTCTCCTTCGACGGCGTCGTGATGCCCTTCGCCCCCGGCGAGCGGGTGTACGGCGGCGGGGGCACGAGCTTCCAGGCCGTGGCCGACTACGTGGAGGGGCGTACGGAAGTCCGAGGGCGGCGCTTCGAGGAGCGTCCGGACGCGGTGGTCGTGCTGACCGACGGCTACGCCCCGCACATCACGCCGCAGGAGCCCGACAAGTGGATATGGCTGATCACCGAGGGCGGCGACGACTGGCCCGACGCCCACACCCCGCCCATGGCCTGCCACCGCGTCACGACAGGAGCGAGATGACCACCACCGCGGCGACCGCCACGGCCGGCCCCCGGCCCTGGCGGGCCAACGCCACCTATCCGCGGCCGCCCGAGGGCCGGCCGGAGGCTTCCCGGCTGGAGTCGTTCATCGACGCGATGATCGACATGGGGCAGACGGGGCAGGTCTTCGGTGAGCACGGCATCGGCAAGACCTCGACGTTCTTCTCGCACGTCGCCGAGGCCCATCCGCACGCCGAGCTGGTCTACGTGCCCGCCGCCAACCTCACCCCGGACGACCTCCTGGTGAACGCGCCGGTCCGTGACCCGCACTCGGACGAACTGGTGCTGCGCCAGCTGGTGATGAGCCAGCTGCGGCCGGGGCGCCCGTTCGTGCTGCTCATCGACGACTCGCTGCAGGCCGGCGAGACGATCCAGTCGCAACTGATGCAGATCGCCTGCAACTGGACGCTCGGCGAGTACGACCTGCGGGCGCTGGGCTGCGTCGGGGTGTTCCTCAGCGACAACGAGTCGCTGTCCGAGACGGCCGCGCGCCGCGGCGACCTGGCCGTCCTCGACCGCATGGTCACGGTGCGGGTGACCGCCAACGACACGGCGTGGCGGCGCAAGCTCGCCGAGAAGTACCGGGACTGGGACCTGAACGGGGTCTTCGCCCTGTGGGCGTCGCTCGGCCCGGCGGTCCGCGAACTGCTCTCCCCGCGCACCCTCGACCACGTCCTCGCCAACGCGCGGGAGGGGTTCCCGCTGCGCTGGGGGCTGCCGCTGGTCAACGGCGAGCGGCTGCGCCTGGCGGAGCCCCGGCCGGACGGCAGGCCGGGGCAGGACCGGACGTCGGAGATCCTGGACCGGATCGCCACGGAGCTCGGCGTGCACAACCCGGCGACCGTGCCGGACCCGGTGCGCTCGGTGGTGCGGGCGGCGCTGCGCAACCGGTGGACGGTGCTGCTCCAGGGGCCGCCCGGCTGCGGCAAGACCGAGGTGGTGCGCGAGACGCTGCGCGAGGACCTGGGCCGTGACCCGCTGTACTTCTCGCTGCCGGTCACCAACGTCGAGGACCTGTGCGCGCCCGTCCCGGACCGGGACGGCTCGCTGGACACCCTGCTGGCGCAGAAGTTCACCGGGAGCGAGCCGAAGGCGATCGTCTGGGACGAGTACAACCGGCCCAAGGACAAGGCCGCGTTCGCCAAGCTGATGGAGATCACGCAGGAGTGGTCGCTGGCGGGGCGCCCGATCGAGAACCTGCGTGCCCAGATAGCGGTGCAGAACCCGCCGTACCATCTGGGCCGCCGGCTGATGGTGTCCCGCAACAACATCGCCCAGGCGACCCGCTTCACGGCTTCGCTCACCGTCGAACCGGGCGACATCCCGGCCAACGAGTGGCTGATCGCGCGGTACGGCGGCCTCGCCGAGACCGTGCTGGAGTGGTGGAAGCACGACATCGACGACGACGGCCGCGCGTGGATCACCAAGCGCACCATCGAGCGGCTGATCAAGCTCCACCAACGCGGTCTGCCGCTGCAGATGGCCACGGTCTACCTCGGCGACGGCGAGTACGCCCCGGTGCCGCTGACCGCGCTGGTCGACCGGCTCGCCAACCGCTCGGTGACCGGGCTGCGGGAACTGGCGCGGGACGTGGACGCCTGGGAGGCACGGCTGCGACGGGCCCGGGAGGAGTCCGGGGAGGGCAACGACGAGAGCGACGTCGTCCACCACGTGATCGCCAACGCGGAGCTGTCCCAGCTCAAGCGGCACCGCAAGGCCGTCGCCCGGCTGGTGGCGTTGCTGCCGCCCAAGCTGCGCTCGACCTACCTGGTGGGCGCCTCGGAGCAGACGCAGCGCTTCTGGATCGAGACCTTCGCCCGCATGCCCCGCTGATCAGCGCGGGGTGCGGTGGACGCTGCGCACGGCGGCGACGTCCTCGGGCACGGCCGGCGAAGGCAGGTGCGCGCTGAGCGCGTCCAGCCGCCGCCGGACGCTGGTCGCGATGCCCTTGCCGAGGACGTAGCGGGTCGCGGTCGCCGCCGCCGGGGCGGCGTCGAGCAGACGGTGCGCCTCCCCGCTGCGCATTCCGGTGTGGGCCAGCACGAGATGGGTCAGCCGGTGCGGCGCCGAGGCCAGTGCCGCGGCCATCGCCGTGGCCGCCTCGACGTCGACCTGGTTGTCCGCGGCGCCCAGGGCCCGGGCGGCCTTGACCCGCCCCAGGTCAAGGAGTTCCACACCCGCGGCCGTCGCGGCGGTGACCAGGCGGGCGCAGGCCACCGGTCCGATGCCGTTGCTGGCCACGGAGAGCCGGGTGAGCCGGCCGTGCGGCGCCCGGGCGAGGGCCTCGGCGAGCACGAGGGCTCCCTCGTCGCCGAGACCGGCGGCCGACACGTACAACTCGGCGACGGCTCCCGCTGTGATGACGGTCCCCAGGCAGGCGGCTCCGGCCGTGCCGAGCGCGTTGCCGCCGACGAACAGCCGCTCCACGGCGCGTCCCGAGCGGGCGGCGACGACCAGCGCGTCGGCCAGCACGGCGAGGCCCGCGGGGTCGAGTCCGGTCTGCACCAGGTCAAGGGTGCGCAACGACTGTGCCGACTCCACGAGTCCGGCACCCGCCTCCCCCGCGCCGCCGCCGAGCGGGTTGCGCTTCAGCCAGACCCCGGTGACGGCCTGCGGTGAGGCCCGCAGGTTGTCCGCGATGCGGCAGGCGCCACCCGCCGTGATGCCGTTGCAGCCCAGGTAGAGCGTCTCGACTCCGGTGCCCCTGGTGCGTTCGGTGACGGCGGCGGCGCCCGTGTCGCCCAGTCCGTCGGTGCCGAGCAGCAGGTGGCGTACAGCACCGGTGGCGGGTGCCTGACGCAGCGCCTCGGCGACGGCGGCCGCCCCCTCCGGGCCCAGCGCCTGCTTGCACAGGTCGAGGCGCCCATCGGGCAGGGCGGTGCCGGCCGGGAAGTCCCGGCGTTCGGGCACGCCCTCGCCGCCGCGCAGCCAGCCCAGCAGCGGCTCGAGGTCGGCGTGCGGGCGCGGCACGATCTCGGGGACGCCCGCGTACGGGGGCCGGTCGTCCGTCATCTCACCACTCGGCTTCCTGGTAGTCCTTGAGGAAGACGCCGGAGAGCGGGTGCCCGGCCTCTCCGCGCACGATCGGGTCGTAGACCCGGGCCGCGCCGTCCACGACGTCCAGTGGGGTGCGGAAGCCCCGGTCTGCCAGCCGGTTCTTCTTCGGCAGCGGGTTCTCGTCGGTGATCCAGCCGGTGTCGACGCTGCACATGTGGATGCCCTGTGGGGCGAGTGCGGGTCCGCTGGTGCGGGTCAGCATGTTGAGGGCGGCCTTGGCCATGTTGGTGTGCGGATGGCCGGCGGTCTTGTTGCGCACCGTGAAGCGCCCCTCGACCGCGGTGACGTTGACGATGTAGCGGCGCGGCCGCGGGGAGGCCAGCAGCAGCGGCAGCAGGCGGTCGCAGAGCAGTGCCGGGGCCAGGGAGTTGACGAGCTGGGTCTCCAGCACCTCGGCCGGGTCGAGGCCGCCGAGCTCCGCCGACCAGGAGTTCTCCGGGGCGGTGTCGGGCAGGAGCCCGGCCTCGTCGGTCCCGGCCAGCAGGAGTTCGGCGGTGGGACCGGCGGCCGCCGGCAGCGCGGGGGCGGTGCCGAAACCCGGAGCGGTGAGCATGGCCTTGGGCCGCGCCCCGGCGGGCAGCGGCGCGCGCTCGCCCGCGGTGAGGGCCGCGTACGACTCGGGTGGCCGCCGGACCGTCTGGGCCGCGTTGTTGACCAGGATGTCCAGCGGCTCACCTGTCTCGCGGAGCCGTTCGCACAGGCCGACGACCTGGCGGGGGTCGCGCAGGTCCACGGCGACGACCGTGAGCCGGTGCAGCCACTGCTCGCTGCCGGGTGCCTCGGTGAAGCGGCGCAGCGTGTCCCGGGGAAAGCGGCTGGTGACCAGGAGTTCGGCCCCGTCGCGCAACATCATCAGGGCCAGCTGGAAGCCGATCTTGACGCGGCCGCCGGTCAGCAGCACGCGCCTGCCGCCGAGGTCGGTACGCAGGCGCCGGCGTGCGGTGTTGTCCGTGGCGCAGGCAGGGCAGAGCAGGTGGTAGAAGGCATCCACCTGCCGGTAGAAGGACTTGCAGACGTAGCAGCGGCGGGGTTTGGCGAACTCCCCTGCGGCGCCTCCCTGCGTCACCTCGTCCAGGGGCGCGTCCTCGCGGCGTGCCCGCGCACCGGTCGCGGTGGCCGCCACGACGTCGGCGTCCGCCATGGCCCGGCCGTCCCGCCGGGTCTTCCTGCGCCGCAGCCGTCCGTCACGCGCGAAGGACGCGGCCACCTGCTCGGCCCTCAGCCGTACCGGATCGTCGACGGGCAGCGCGCGCAGCTTGCCCACCACCGCGTCGAAGACGGCGAGTTCCGCCTCCGTGATGTCGCCCGTCTCCCCCATGGCTCCTGCCCGATGTCCCGCCGCGACGAAGAGGGATGGATCCGGCCGGATTCGAACCGGCGTATCCGCCTTGCTGAGGCGGCGGCGCCTGCCTCTGCGCTACGGACCCATATGCCCCCGGCTGCCCGGACGGCCGGATTCGAACCGGCGTGATCCCGTTGTGCAGACGGGGCGCCTGCCTCTGCGCTACATCCGGGCATTGCGATGATCCTATCGGGGGCCCGGCCGGATTCGAACCGGCGTATCCGCCTTGAGAGGGCGGCGGGTCTGCCTCTGCCCTACGGGCCCCATGCGTCACCGACTGCCCGGACGGCCGGATTCGAACCGGCGTGATGCGTCTTGGCAAGACGGCGCGCCTGCCTCTGCGCTACGTCCGGGCATTGCGCCGATCGTACCGGCGTCGCGCAGGGCCCTCGGGGCGGGCCACCGGCCAATCCACCGGAGGGTTCCGGGCGTTCACAGCCGAAGGCACCGTGGACATCTTGACGCGCGCATGCCACGCCCGCACGATCGGGTCGAACTCCTGCGCTACCCCCACACCCAGGAGGACGTCCATGCACATCCCCCGAACGGGCCGACGGGCGACGGTCACCGCCGCACTGCTCGCCTGCGCCCTGGCGACCTCGCTCGCCGTCCAGGCCGACGCCTCGCCGTCCACCGCCGGCGGCCGTCCCGTCGCGGCCGCCGCCGACGAGATCGTCCGGCAGTACGATGTGGCCGGCACCGGCACCGTCGCCGCCCGTACCGCGCTCGCCGCCCATGGCGTATCCATTGACGCCGCCCGCACCCACTCCACCGTCGTCACCGCGAACGCCGCCCAGGCGGCCGCGCTCCGCTCCGCGGGCTACCGCCTCACCGCGCTCCCCGGTCCGCCCGCCGGGAGCAACGGCGGCCGCGGCGCCGACGGGGGCGCCTCGGTGCTGGACTTCCCCGGCTCCGACTCCGGTTACCACAACCACGCGGAGATGACCGCGGAGATCAACGCCCTGGTCGCCGCACATCCCGCCATCATGAGGCAGCAGGTCATCGGCACCTCCTACGGCGGCCGGAACATCGTCGCCGTCAAGATCAGCGACAACGTCGGCACCGACGAGGCCGAGCCCGAGGTGCTCTTCACCCACCACCAGCACGCCCGTGAGCACCTCACCGTCGAGATGGCGCTCTACCTGCTGCACCAGTTCGGCGACACCTACGCCACCGACAGCCGCATCAAGGGAGTCGTCGACTCCCGCGAGATCTGGATCATCCCGGACCTCAACCCGGACGGCGGCGAGTACGACATCGCGACCGGTTCCTACCGCAGCTGGCGCAAGAACCGCCAGCCCAACTCCGGCTCCTCCGCCGTCGGCACCGACCTCAACCGCAACTGGAACTACCGGTGGGGCTGCTGCGGCGGCTCCTCCGGCACCAAGTCGAGCGAGACCTACCGCGGCGCGTCCCCCGAGTCCGCACCCGAGGTCAGGCTCGTCGCGGACTTCGTACGCGGCCGGGTCGTCGGCGGCAGGCAGCAGATCACGGCGGGCATCGACTTCCACACCTACAGCCAGCTCGTGCTGTGGCCCTTCGGTTACACCACCGCGAACACCACCACCGGCATGACGGCCGACCAGTACAACACCTTCGCCACCTTCGGCCGCACCATGGCCGCCACCAACGGCTACACCCCCGAGCAGTCCAGCGACCTCTACATCACCGACGGGTCGATCGACGACTGGCTCTGGGGCGACCAGGGGATCTGGGCGTACACCTTCGAGATGTACCCGGGCCCGAACGGCTCCTCGGGCTTCTACCCGCCCGACGAGGTGATCCCCGCCCAGACCAGCCGCAACCGCGAGGCGGTGCTGCTGCTCCTGGAGAACGCGGACTGCATGTACCGCGCCATCGGCAAGGAGGCGCAGTACTGCTCATGAGCGGGCCGGTACGGCCCCCGCGGCCCGGCCCCGCGGCGCCTCGCGCGTCGCGGGGCCCGCCTGCCCGGGATCCGGGCCGCCCCCGTCCTACGATCGGGGCGTACGCGTGCCCGTCGCCCGCCGTCCGCGCCCGCCCCGGGGAGGCCCCGTGACCACCGTCCACGACCCGCTCGCCGTGCGCGAGAAGGTGCGCGCCTTCGCGCTCACGCTGCCCGGCGCGGCCGAGGAGTTCCCCTGGGGCGAGAGCGTCGTCAAGGTCAACAAGAAGGTCTTCGTCTTCCTCGGTGTCGGCGACGGCAGCCATCCTCCCGGCATCAACGTCAAGCTCAAGGACCCCCAGGTCCACGAGCACGCCCTGTCGGTCCCCGGCGCCGAGCCCTCCGGCTACGGCCTCGGCGGGGCCGGCTGGGTCACGGTCCCCCTCACCGGGGCGGCGCCGGCCGCCGAGGTGCTGTGCGACTGGGTGGAGGAGAGCTACCGCGTGGTCGCCCCGAAGCGGCTCATCGCGGAGCTGGACGGCCGCTGAGCCCGGTCCTCGCGCCGATCACGGCGGCGGTCGCCGCGTCGACCGGATAGGGCCGCTCCTGCGGCAGCAGCGCCTTCGCGGCCTCGTGGTCGCCGGAGCGCACGAGCCCTTGGACGCGGTGGGCGAGCGCGGTGACGTCCCGGATCCGGACGATCCAGTGGTCGGCGTAGTCGCGCGTCGCCCGGCCGGTGAGCCCGAGCTGCAGCGAGCGGTACGGCAGCGGACGCAGGGAGAGGTCCCGCTCCGGGTCCCACTGGACGCGGACCTGCGTGGTGCGCACGCGCTCGGCCCAGGTCTCGCGGTCGGGGTAAACCGAGCGGTCGAAGTGCGACAGGCAGGCCTGCCGGAGCGCCGAGTCGAAGCCGTCGCGGCTGATGTCGAGGGCGAGCACCCTCTCCTGCCCGTCCTTGCGGCCCCAGCCGCTGCGGTACATCATCCACAGGAACGACGGCTTGACCCACGTCATCCGGGAGCGGCTCCAGCTCGCGGGGAAGCGCCCGTGCTGCGCGGCGTGGTCACCGATCTCGGGGCGGTACGCCTGATAGACCGTCACGGCGTCCTCGGTGTGCGCGGCCCTGATCAGGCGGTACGGCATCTCGGTGTTCTCCATGATGCGGGCATCGTGCCCGCCACGGGCCACCCGCCGCCAGGCATTTTCCGGCGGCGTGCCCGTCCGGAGGCCCGTGCCATGCGGCCCACCGGCACCTCGCCTAGCCTGGAATCCCGACACGACATCGCTACGAAGGGCCCGGTGAACTGCACCGCACCCGGGTGGGAGGTATGCGGTGGCCACTGTCTCCTTTCTGATCGTCATCGTCATCGTCACGGCGCTCGCCTTCGACTTCACCAACGGGTTCCACGACACGGCCAACTCCATGGCGACGTCGATCGCCACGGGCGCGCTCACGCCACGGGTGGCGGTGGCGGTGGCCGGTGTGCTGAACCTGCTGGGGGCGTTCCTGTCCACGGAGGTCGCCAAGACCATCTCCAACGGCATCGTCGACGACGCCAAGGTGTCCGCCGTCATGATCTTCGCCGGGCTGGTGGGCGCCATCCTGTGGAACCTCGTCACCTGGCTGCTCGGCCTGCCCTCCAGTTCCTCGCACGCACTGTTCGGCGGGCTGATCGGTGCGGTCTGGGTGGGCGCGGGCACGTCCGCGGTCAACGCCGGCGAGGTCCTGGAGAAGATCGTGATCCCCGCGGTCGCCTCACCCGTCGTGGCCTGCGTGGTGGCGATGCTGGCGACGTACCTGGCCTACGTGATCACCAGACGGACCCGCGGCAACGAGGTGAAGCGCGGCTTCCGGGCCGGCCAGATCGGCTCCGCCTCACTCGTGGCGCTCGCCCACGGCACCAACGACGCGCAGAAGACGATGGGGGTCATCACGCTGACGCTCATCTCGGGGGGACTGCTCGCCCCCGGTTCCGGTCCGCCGTGGTGGGTGGTGCTGAGCGCCGGGCTGGCGATCGCGCTCGGCACGTACGTGGGGGGCTGGCGGATCATCCGCACCATGGGCAAGGGGCTGACCGACATCGAGTCCCCGCAGGGCTTCGCCGCCGAGACGAGCGCGACCTCCGTGATCCTCGCGTCCTCGCACCTGGGCTTCGCGCTGTCCACCACCCAGGTCTGCACCGGCAGCATCCTGGGCGCCGGGCTGGGCCGCAAACTGGCCCAGGTGCGCTGGGGGGTCGCCGGGCGGATCGCCGTGTCCTGGGTGCTGACGCTCCCCGCGGCGGCGGCCGTGGGCGGGGTCGCGGCCTGGGTCGCGGACCACGGCGACCTGGGCGTGGCGCTCGTGGCGGGTGTGGCCGTCGCCGCCGCCGCGGGCTTCTACCTCCTGTCGCGCCGTCGCCCGGTGAACGCGGAGAACGTCAACGACACGCGGCCCGGTGCACCGGCGCCGAGCCCCGCCGGCCACTCGGCCGGGCAACGGTGAGGAGCGGATCCGCATGGACATCCAGTGGGGCAACCTCGGCAGCGTGTTCGGGGCCAGCCTCGGCATCACGATCGCCGTCGTGGTGATGTTCTCGCTGGGCGTCGCCGCGTGGGGCCGCGCCGGCGGCGGCGGCCCGCGCGACGGGCAGTCGCGCGACGCCCAGGAGAAGACGGCCCTGGCCGTGGCGGCCCTGTGCTTCGCGGCGTGCCTGGCGGTGGCGGCCTACGGCATCGACCTGATCGTCCCCGGCTGACGCTCCGCGCCGAAGTGCGGCGGCAGCCGGCTGCGGCGTCCGGGCCGGTCAGGCCGGGTTGGCGTCCACGGCCGTGGCGGGCGCGGGCAGCGGCGTGACGGTGCCGCGCTCGTCCCCGGCGGGCTCCGCAGGTGGGGCGGCGGGGGCCTGCCGGCCGGCTTGCTTCTTCTCGACGACCTTCTCCGCGGTCTTGCCGCCGAAGTAGAAGCCCACCATCACGATCATGAAGGTGTTGAAGCTGCCGTAGACGTCGTCGAGGAAGCCGGAGGTGTCCGCCATCGCCTGTGCGACCTCGTCGTTGAACGAGGCCGCGACGAAACCGAAGTAGAGGACCGTGAAGGCGGACATCACGGCGGTGCGGACGTCGCGGGAGTCGGTGAAGAGCACCAGGAAGGTGCACAGGCTCATGGCGGGCAGCGCCACGGACAGCCCCGCGATGCCGATGTCCTGCCCGAAGAACCAGAAGGTCGATGCCACGCCCAGCGCGAGCAGCACCACGTTCACGACGACGAGCAGCAGGCCCACCTGCCAGTTGATCTGACCGTCGCCTATGCGGCCGGAGAACTTGTCCGGCGGCCTCTCCCCGTTCACGGCGCTCAGGTTACACCGGGGTCCCGCGAAGTGGGTTCCTCCGCAAGGCGTTTGATGGCCGACAGCCGGGCGTCCCAGCGGGCGGCGACGCGGTCCATCCACCGCGCCGCCGCCACCAGCCGCTCGGGCCGTACCGCGTACCGCATCTCCCGGCCCGTGCGCCTCCCGGCGACCAGTCCCGCGTGGTCCAGCACCGTGAGGTGCTTGACGATCGCCTGACGGGACACGGGGAGCTCGGCCGCGAGCACGGTGGCGGTGGTGTCACCGTGCTCGGCGATGGCGTCCAGGATGCGACGCCGCATCGGGTCGGCCAGCGCGGCGAAGACGTCCTCCTCGCCCTCGGTACGGGTCTGCGTCATGCGGGCAGCTTCTCCACGTACGTGGCGAGTCCGGCCGTGACGTCCGCCCAGCCCTGCGCATGGCTCTCGTACCCGGCGTACGGGATGCGGTCCTCGGGGACGGCGAGGGCCGCGAAACCGCTCTCGACGACCCGCAGACGGGTGCCGTCCCCGTCGGCGGTGAGGGTGAACTCGACGAGGGTGGAGTTGTCCTGCGTGGCCTCCGCGCTGGGGAAGGCGGTGGCCCAGCGGTAGGAGAAGTAGCGCGGCGGTTCCACGCTCACGATGCGGCTGGGGTAGACGCCGAAGCCGTGGTCGATCTCGAAGGCGCCGCCCGGCCGCAGGTCCACGTCCGCGGGCGCGCCGCCACCGCCCAGGTCCTCGCCGAACCAGCGGCCGATGTGCTCGGGCCTGGTCAGGACGTCCCACACGCGCTCGACCGGCGCCGCGATGCCGATCTCCCGTTCGATCCGGTCCTGGGTCTGGGTGCTCATGAGTTCCTCCGTCGCTGGACAGCCTTACGTGCAACTCCAGGGTTGCACGTAAGGCCATATCGCGCAACCGATGAGTTGCACGTTGGGGGGTCAGCCGGTGAGCAGCACCTCCCGCAGGGCGGTGAGCAGGGCGTCGTCCGTGCCGAGCCGCGCGCGGGCGTACCCCTCGACGGAGCCGTGCTCGGCGGTCAGCCCGGCGAGGAAGATCCGCATCGCGTCGGCGGGCGCCCTCCCCCAGCCGGGCCAGCGCAGGCTCCGCTCCGGGTTGGCCGCCGTCCAGTCCGCGAGCAGGCGGGCGGTGGCCAGCTCGCTCAGCGCGTAGTCGGCGACGATGTCCTCCTCGGACACCCCCAGCAGCCCGAGCACCAGCGCCGCGAGCAGCCCGGTGCGGTCCTTGCCCGCCGCGCAGTGGAACACCAGCGGCCCGCTGGTGTCGGCGGCGATCACCTCGAGCGCGCGCGCCAGCTCCTTGACGCCGTCGGCCGCGACCTCCGCGTGCAGCCGGGCGTAGAAGGCGGTCGTCTCGACCTCCGGCCCGAACGCGGTCTGGTCGACGGGCCGGTGCTCGATGCTGAGGTTGTGGTAGGCGACCCCGGTGGCCTCCGGGACGCGCCCCTTGGCCTCGATCTCGAACGGGTAGCGCAGGTCGATGACCGTGCGCACCCCGAGGGCGGCGAAGCGCTCCAGATCCGTGCCCCCGAGCTTCGAGAGCGCGTCGGAACGGTAGAGCCGCCCCCAGCGGACCGTGCGGCTGCCGGCCGTGCGGTAGCCGCCCAGGTCGCGGAAGTTGTGCAGTCGGTCGAACGCGATGTGTCTCCCCATGGGGGGACCTTACGGGGCGGGCCGCCCGCTCAGAAGATCCCCTGACCGGGGACGAGGATCCCCCGGGGGTCGTACCGGCGCCTGGCCGCCGCCAGGGCGGGCCACGCGGAGCCGAAGTGGGCGCGCCAGTCGGCGCGGCCGAAGGGGATGGAGCCGACCGGGTACTGGGTGCCGCCGGCCGCCCGGGTGGCCTCGTACGCGGCCCGGTTGGCGGCCAGGAGGCGGTCGACCGTCGCGGTGTCCTGCGGCGGGGTGGTGCGCAGCACGGCGAGCAGGTACGGGACCGGGTCCTGGCCGGCCCGCAGCAGGGGGCGGTGCAGGCGCTCGCGCAGCAGCGGGTAGAGCAGCACGACACCGGGGCCCAGGTCGGCGGGCGTGAGCGCGTCGAGGATGCCGCCGGCCACGGCGGCGGCCTTGTCCCCGGGGATGAGCAGGTTGAGCCAGGGGTGGGCGAAGTCCCACAGGCCGGCGGCCTTGAGCGCCGCCACCGAGGCCGCGAGCCGGTCGAGGAAGGCGAAGTAGCCGAGGTCCTCGGTCTGCACGCCCGCGGTGTCGTGGTGCAGCCCCGCCAGCAGCGCGGCGTCGTCGGGGGCGGCGTCGTACGAGACCGCCTCCAGGACGTAGCCGCGGAACGCGCCGTTCGCGTCCGGGACGACCTGGCCCTCGACGTAGCCGAACCGGCCGTCGGTGACCAGCAGTCGCTGGTCGGCGAGGAAGGTGCCGAGGTCGTGGTACGGCAGCAGGTAGTGCCGGACCGTCGTCGGGGCCTTCACCAGGCGCAGCGTGGCCGACACGATGACGGCGCACTGCCCCAGGCCCGCCAGCACCGCCTCGAACAGGTCCCGGTGCCGCGACGGGGAGCAACGCAGCGACTCGCCCGCCCCGGTGACGACGTGCAGCTCGGTGACGTTGTCGACCTGGGCGCCGTGGTGGTGGCTCTGCCCGCCGAGTCCGCCCACGGACAGGGTGCCGCCGACGGAGAGTTCGAGGTAGTCGGTGAAGACGGGCGGCGTGAGCCCGTGCGCCAGGGTGGCCCTGGTGACCTCGCTCCATGTGGCCCCGGCGCCGACCGTGACGGTACGGCTGTGCGCTCCGACCGGGCCGATCCCCGCCAGCGGCGTGGTCTCGATGACCAGCCCGCCGTCGACCTGCGCCTGACCGAAGGTGCCGTGGCCCTGGCCGCGCGGCGCCACCTTGAGCCCGTGCCGGTTGCAGAAGCGCACCATGGCGACGACGTCGTCGACCGACCCCGGACGCAGCACCGCGACCGGCGTGCGGTGCACGATGTGCCCGAAGTCGTCGGCGGCGGCGCCGAGCGAGGCGTCGTCGGTGAACAGCGTCCCGTCCAGGTGGGGCAGCCCCACCAGCGTGCCGTCCGCCCGGTCCGCGGCCGTCGCGGCCACGGCCCAACTGCGGCCCACGGGGTCGAATCCGACGACCACGGCGCCCGCGGCCGTCGCCGCCGTCCGCAACATCGCACGTCTGGACGGGAGGTGGGACATGCGCGCTCCCCCTGAACGGGTCGGTGGACACTGCAACAGTCCCGGATTCTAGGCCTGCTGTCCCCCCGTCAACAGCGACTCGTGGAATCCCGTGGGGCCACCGGCGACGCTAACCGACCCCATGGCGGGCGGCCCGCCGGGCGGGCCGCCCGGGTGATCATCCGAGCGACTTCCACCGGGGGTCGGTCGCCGCCTTCACGAGGGCGTCCATGCCGAGGGCGGGCGTGGTGCGCGTGGGAGGCCGGTGGTAGCCACCGGAGTTGAGTTCCGAGATCACGACCCGCAGCCCGTCGGGCCGCAGGGTGTCGGCGGTCCACTGCTGGATCCCGGCCCCGCCCTTGTCCCCCGCCCCTTGAGTGGTCTGCACCTTGGTGCCGTCGGGCAGGGTCTGGGGGTCGGAGAACTGCAGGTCCCCGAAGTCCTCCTCGGCCCAGTGCTGAACGTTGACCTCGACGAGCGTGGGCCCGTGGCCGTCGTCCACCGTTACGTGGGCATAGCCGTCCTCCCCCACCGGCGCGGAGATCTTCAGGCCCGCCGGCATGACGGCCTTGAGGCGCTTCAGGATCTCCGTGCCGCTCACCTCGCCGGATCCGGGGCGGGGCGCCCCGGACGAGGCCGAAGGCTCCGGGAACACGGCGAACAGGCGCTTCCACTCCGTCGCACGCACCAGGGCACCGAGCTGCGCCGCGCTGAGCGGCGGGTCGTCCCGGGTGGTGTGCTCGGACTTCTGCTCGGTGGCGTTCCACTCGTCGGCCTCGATCTGGTGGCCCTCGCGGGTGGTCAGGACGGCCCGCCAGTTCTTGGGCCCCGTGCGATCGTCCTGGTACTCCCAGGTCCTGATGACCACCAGCACCGACCCGTCCTGGAGTTCCGTGCGCGTGCAGGTGCTGCCCTCCCTCATGAGCGTGAGGTCGGGGCAACGGGTGCGCTCCTGGCCGGGCGTGGCGCGACTGAGGGCGACGGCGATCGTCGACGCGCCGTGACCGTCGTCCCAGACGACCTGGGCCCTGGGGACCATGTGCGCGGAGGGCCGCGTGTCCGTGGCGTGCCCGGCCAGGATCCTGCCCGCGGGGAGCAGGTCCTCGAAGAGGGCGAGCATCTGCCGGTCGGAGGCCGTCTCGGGGCCCCATCCGAAGTTCGCGATCGTGTCCGTCGTCGCCGGGCCCACGTCCTGGGCGCCGCCGCGGGGGACGACCAGGGCGGCGGTCACCCCCGCGGCCGCCACGGCGGCGACGGTGCCCGCGACGGCGGCCGTACGGCGGCGGTGGAGGCTGCGGCCCTGCGCGAGGCCGGCCGCGACGAGGGCGCGGTTGTCGGTGCTGAAACTGTCGCCGGTGCTCCGCAGAGCGGCGCCGAGGTCGTCTTCGAAGGGCATGGTGAACCACCGTCCGGAGGAGAGGAGAGGTCGTAAGGGGAAGGGGAAGCCGGTGGGGGGGAGTCAGTGGGAGGAGACGAGTTCCGCGAGGCTGTCGCCGAGCAGTTCGCGGAGCCTGGCGAGGGCACGCACCGACCGGCTGCGCACGGCGCTCGAGCTGACCCGCATCGCGTCGGCGGTCTCCTCGATGCTCCGGTCCTCCCAGTAGCGCAGGACGACGACCGCGCGGTCCTTGGGCGCCAGCCGGGCGAGCGCGTCCAGGAAGGTCAGCCGCAGCAGGGCCGTGTCGCTGTCGGAATCGCCGGCGTCCGCGGGCACGTCGGGGAGCTCGCCCGTGGGGGACTCGCCGCTGCTGCGCCGCCGCCTGTGGCTGAGGAAGGTGCGGACGAGCACGGTCTGGGCGTACCCGGCGGGGTTGCCCACGCGGGACACCCGCCACCAGGTGACGTACAGCTTGCCGAGGGTCTCCTGCACGAGGTCCTCGGCGAGATGGGTGTCACCGCCGGTGAGCAGGCAGGCCGACCGGAAGAGATGTGCAGCGCGGGTCCTCGCGAAGTCCAGGAAGTCCTTCGTACGGTCCTCGTGCATGTCCCACCCCGTCGTCGTCCGGCGTCGCCCTCACCTCACTGACGTCGTGGGGGTGGGGAAATGTTGCACCTCCACAGCAGGAGCACAGGAAGCAGCAGCGGCAGCGCCGCCAGGGCGAACAGCGGACCCGGCCCGGACCAGTGGGAGCCCAGGGCCCAGGAGCCGAAGAGCAGGAGCGATCCGGCCTCGGAGCCCAGGCCCGCCAGGGAGGTGACCGTCGCACGGGTGCGGTCGGTGATGCGGTCCTGGAGGCGGGCGTCGGCGGCCGTCGTCGCCCAGTCGAGGAGGCCGAAGGCGACGGCCACCAGTGCCAGGCCGGCCGGATGCGTGCCGGCCGCGCCCGCGGTCAGGCACACCACGGCGACGGCCGGTGCGAGCGGGGCCCAGCGGGTACCGCGGCCGGCGAGCCAGCCGCCGGCCGTGGCCCCCGCGGTCACCAGGAGTACGAGCAGCGGGACGAAGGACGGCCGCACGCCCGTCGCCTGCGCGAGCAGCGGGACGTACTCGTCCAGCGCGGTCGCGCCGGCCACCAGGGAGACGACGGCCGCCATGCGCCCGGCGCCGGGGGTGTGCCGGGCCTGGTCGAGGGCCTCGCGCAGCAGCCCGGCGTACGAGGCCGCGCCGCCGTCCTCGTCCGCACCGGCGCCGCGTGCCCGGGGTTCGGGCAGCGCGAGGGCGGCCAGCGCGGTCAGCACGGTCACCGCGACGCTGACCAGCCCGACCGCGCGGTCGCCGCCGGCCGCGAGGATCGGTCCCGCCAGCGCGGTCGCGGCCAGGGCCGCCGTGGTGCCGAGGGCCTGCGCCCGGCCGGTGAGGCGGGCGTACGCGTGGGCCGCGCCGACGCGGGTCAGCTCCTCGTGCACCAGGGCCTGCAGCGCCCCGGACCGCAGCGCCGACCCGGCGCCCCACAGGACGAACCCGGCGGCGAAGGACGCGTAGCACGGCCACAGGGTCCACAGCGTGAAGCCCGCCCCGGCCAGCAGCGGCGCGAGGGTGAGCAGGGCACGCCGGGAGAAGCGGTCGGCCCACACGCCCGAGGGCACCTCAAGCAGGAACGCCGTGAGGGACCACACGGCGAAGAGCGAGGAGATCCCCGCCTCGGACAGCCCGGCGCCCGCGAAGAGCACCGCGTACACCGGGTAGAGCGGGATCAGGTCCTCGAGGAAGGCGTAGGCGTAGAGCCTGCGCGCCAGTGGGGACTCCGGTGCGGATCAATGTCGCCATGTCATGGGACGAGCGTAGCCGGGTACGAACCGGATGAGGAGGCGTTTTCCATGCGTATGGGACGGAGCGGGAACGAGCCCCTGCGGGCTCGCAGCGCACTGCGGATGCGGCTCGCACTCGCGGCTTTCGGGCTGGTCTGGGCGATCGCGGGAACGGTGCTCTTCGCCGACCTGGGGCGTACCGGGTGGGCCGTCTTCTTCGGTCTGCTGGCGCTCGCCGCCGGCACCGACCTGGTGCTGATCGTCCGGCACATCCGCCAGGGCGCGCACTGGCAGCCGGGGCGCGACGTCCCGCCCTACGAACCGCTCCGCAAACGCTGAGCGCACGGCCGGACACGCACGGGCAGGCAAAGACCGAGGGCCCGGTGCTGATGCACCGGGCCCTCGGCTTCAGTAGCGGGGACAGGATTTGAACCTGCGACCTCTGGGTTATGAGCCCAGCGAGCTACCGAGCTGCTCCACCCCGCGTCGTTGAACGCAACCTTACGGGGTGTCGGCGCCAGGACCAAATCCATTCCCGGTCAGCCACCGCCAGCGGGGGATCTCGGCCACGACGGTGGCGGCCGCGAGGACCCCGACCAGCACCGCGACCGGGGCGGGCCAGGCCACCCAGGAGGAGACGACGGCCGCTCCGAGCTGCAGCAGCACCGGCGCGACGGTCACCGCGCCGGGGACGGGGACGATCACCTGCGCCTTGTCCCCGGGGGTGGCGAACACCGTCGGCAGGCCGACGAGCACGACCACCGAGAGCGCCGCGAGCGGCCAGGAGTGCCCGGCCAGGGCCCACGGGGTCGCGACCCAGGCCATGAGCTCGGTGGTGAATCGGAGGACGGAGGCGACGCGGCCGTCGGGCGCGGTGGTCCGGGAGGTCACGGCGTCACACTCCCACGGACCGGGCGCCCGGTAAATGCGTTGCCGGGGCCCGGGCACCGGCGTAGCTTCTGCTCCGGCCTGCCACCGTCCGATTGGAGAAGGCCGTTGCTCTTCTGAGGTCAGGGACACCGTGTCCGCGGCTCGCCGAACCGGCGTCCGCGCGGGCCCGTGTGCGACCTCGGCCGTGAGCAGCCGCCTGTGTGCAGCGCCCGCCTTCCGGTGTCCCCGTGTGCCGACCCGTCGTCATTCACGAGCACCCCGGAGGACCACATGGGACATCCCGCGATCTCCATCACCTGCACCGACCTCTCCTTCGCCTGGCCGGACGGCACTCCCGTCCTGGACGGTTTCCAGCTCGCCGTCGGCCCCGGCCGCACCGGCCTCATCGGGCTCAACGGCTCCGGGAAGTCCACCCTGTTGCGGCTCCTCGCGGGCGAACTGACCCCCGCCGAAGGGACGGTTCGCGTCGTCGGCGAGGTCGGCTACCTGCCGCAGGACGTCGTCCTGGACACCGCGCTGCGGGTGGACGAGGCCCTGGGCATCGCGGACGCGCGGGCCGCGCTGCACGCCGTCGAGGCCGGCGACGTACGCGAGGAGAACTTCGCGGCGGTCGGCGACGACTGGGACGTGGAGGAGCGGGCCCGCGCCGGACTGGACGGCCTCGGGCTGGGCCACGTCGGCCTCGACCGGGTCGTCGGCGAACTGTCGGGCGGCGAGTGCGTCCTGCTGCGGCTGGCGGCCCTGCTGCTGCGCCGTCCGGACGTGCTGCTGCTCGACGAGCCGACCAACAACCTGGACCTGGCGGCCAGGCGGCGGCTCCACGAGGCGGTCGCGGCCTGGAACGGCGTGCTGGTGGTCGTCTCCCACGACCGCGAACTGCTCCGGCACGTGGACCGGATCGCCGAGCTGCGCGACGGCGAGGTCCGCTGGTACGGGGGCGACATCGCCGTCTACGAGGAGGCCCTGGCCGTCGAGCAGGAGGCCGCCGAGCGCATGCTGCGCGTCGCGGAGTCCGATGTGCGGCGCCAGAAGCGGGAGTTGGCCGATGCCAACGTCAAACTGGCCCGCCGCGTGCGGTACGGGCAGAAGATGTACGACAACAAGCGGGAGCCGCGAGCCGTGATGAAACTGCGCAAGCGCAGCGCCGAGGTGTCGGCGGGCAAGCACCGCGTGCTGCACACCGAGCGGCTGGCGGAGGCGAAGGAGCGGCTGGACGAGGCCGTGGAGGCGGTGCGGGACGACGACGAGATCCGCGTCGACCTGCCGCACACCGCGGTGCCCGCCGGCCGGAACGTGCTGACGCTGCGTTCCCTGCGGACGGCGTACGGGGCGCCCGCCGGGGACCTGGAGCTGCGCGGCCCGGAACGGATCGCGCTGGTCGGCCGGAACGGCGCCGGGAAGACGACGCTGCTGCGGACGATCGCCGGCGAACTGCCGCCGGCGGCGGGCGAGGCGCAGGTGCACGTGCCGCTGCGCTTCCTGCCGCAGCGGCTGGACGTCCTGGACGACGAGCTGTCGGTCGTGGCCAACGTGGCGCGGTTCGCCCCGGAGGCGACGGGCAACCGTATCCGCGCGTCGCTGGCCCGCTTCCTGTTCCGTGGGGGGCGGGCCGACCAGGCGGCCGGTTCGCTGTCGGGCGGGGAGCGGTTCCGGGCCTCGCTCGCGGCGCTGATGCTCGCCCAGCCCTCGCCGCAGCTGCTGCTGCTCGACGAGCCGACGAACAGCCTGGACATGGCGAGCGTACGGCAGTTGACGACGGCACTGGCCTCCTACGAGGGGGCGCTGGTCGTGGCGAGCCACGACCTGCCGTTCCTGCGGGGCATCGGCGTCACGCGCTGGCTGCGGCTCGACGCCGGCGGGCTCACCCGCGTCGAGCCGCTGTGACGGACGTGGTGCCGCTCCGGCGGCGGGGCTCCCCCCGGGGCCCCGCCGCCGGTGTCCGTGGGCCGCGCTCCGGCGTCGGCTGTCGTCAGCGGTACAGCTTGTTCACGGCGGTCCGCGTGGTCTTCTTGAAGGCCTTCAGCGGGATCTGGTCGAGGGTCCCCATCTGGCCCCACTCGACGACGGTGACGGTGCGGCCGTCGCGGCCGATCCCGTAGAGCCGGACGTTGTGCTCGGACTCGGGGGGCGCGACGTGCACGCCGTAGACGTGCGCGCCCTCCTCCACGTCGAGGGCGCCGAAGTCCTTCCAGTCGGCCTCCGAGCCCGGGTTCTGCTCCAGGAAGCGGCCGGCGCAGCCCCGCACGGACGCGCGGAGCTTGGCGGCCAGGTCACGCGCCGCCTTGGTGTTCTTGGTCGTGAAGGTGACCTGCTGGGCGTTGGTGTCCAGTTCGGTCCAGAACGAGCGGTGCGAGACGCCCTTGCGGGGCAGGCCGCGCAGGGCGCAGGCGGTGCCGCCCTCGGGCAGGCCGCCGGTGACCCGGTCGGCGTACCAGGGCGAGAGGGGGTACGGCGGCAGTTCCTTCGGCGCGAGGAACCTCGGCGCCGCGGTGGGCGCGGCGGCCCCGGCCTCGGCGGAGCCGGCGGCGAGCAGAGAGGTGGCGGCGACCGCGGCCAGCGCGGTCACGGCGGCGCGGCGGGTGGGTGTGCGGTTCAAGGTGCTTCCCCCGTGGTCAGGTCGTGGACGAGGACCGTCGCCGAGCGGCGCCGGTACTGCACCTCAGCCTGCGCGGCGCCGTCACGACCCGGCAACAGCAGCGGCCGGTTCCGGGACGCCGGAACGGTTGCGCGTACCCTGGCCTGGGGAGACGTGAGCGCCCTGGAACGGGCGGCCGGGACACGGGAAGACGTCGGGGGCGCGGGACATGGGTGGTACGGCAGCGGGCAGCGAGCACTTCGCCCGGTATTTACGTGACCTGAAGGGCCGTTCGGGGCTGAGCTACGGGCAGCTGGCGACTCGGCTCCACGTCAGCACGTCGACCCTGCACCGCTATTGCAACGGCGACGCCGTACCGGCCGACTACGCGGTCGTGGAGCGCCTGGCGCGGTTGTGCGGCGCGGGACCGGAGGAACTGGTCGAGCTGCACCGCCGATGGGTGCTCGCGGACGCCGTCCGGCGGGTCGGCAACCGCGGCGGTGCGGCGGCCGAGCGCGACGAGAGCGGCAACGGGAGCGGAGACGGAGAGGCCGACGCGAACGACGACGCCGCCGCCGGGAACGCCCCCGTCGGAAACGCGCGTCCGCCCGGCCCCGAGGCGGCCCCACAGGCGCCCGCCGAACTCGACCCGATCGGCACCGTCCCGGCGCCGCGCCCGCCGCGCTCCTGGCGCCGGCGTCTGTCCCGGCCCGCCGTCGCCGGATCGGTGGCGGCGCTCGTGCTCACCGGCGCCGCGCTGGCGATGACCGACGGCACGGGCGGCGAGGGTCCGCCGGCCCACGCCGCGTCCTCGCCCTCCGCGCGCCCCGGCGGGGCGGGAGGCACACCCCCCTCGCCGGGTGGGACGGGCACGGTCCCGGCCTCGCCCGGCACGTCCCCCTCCGGGCAGGCCTCGTCCACGACGCCGTCGGCGAACGGCACCGACACCGCTCCGCGCTCCCCCGGCGGCAGCACGGCTTCCCACGCCCCGGTGCCCGCGCGGCCTCTGGTCTGGAGCGTGCGCTCGCACGTCTGGGAGAACGGCTGCGGTCACGACTACCTCATCGACCGGCCCCCCGCGGACGTCCCTCCCCCGCCGGTCTCCCAGGACGCGCGCGCCTGGGCCGCCGCGCTCGGCGCCGTGCACGGCGGTACGACCATCGTCGAGGCCACGATCCGGGGGCGCGGGTCGACGCCGGTGGTGGTGCAGGCCCTGCACGTCCGCGTCGTCGAACGCCGCGACCCGCTGCGCTGGTCGTCGTACTCGATGGACAACGGCTGCGGTGGAGCGCTGACCCCCGCGGAGTACGCGGTGGACCTCGACGCCGCGCGCCCGCAGCCGCGGCCACGGGACGGCTCCGACAGCGAGCACGTCCTTCCCGCGGTCCGCCTCCCGTACCAGGTCTCCGCACAGGATCCGCTGGTGCTCAGGGTGCACGCCCGCACGGTGCGCTGCGACTGCGACTGGTTCCTCGAACTGGAGTGGAGCGCCGGCGGCCTGACGGACACGGTCCGCATCGACGACGGCGGGCTCCCCTTCCGCACCAGCGGCGTCAAGGGCCGCCCCGAGTACGGTTACTGGTCCTCCGGGGGCTGGACCCGCAACTAGGCTCCGCTCCCCGTCCCGACGCCCCGTGCCCGTGCCCCGTCGCCCGCGCCGGGACGTGCGGAAGGGCCCCACCCCCCGTGAAGGGTGGGGACCCGCTCCCCCGTTTCCCGTCGGCCGCGTCCCTCGCGGTCAGAGGCCGAACGGCCAGATGAGGCCCTTGTTCATGGTGATGAGCACGACCAGCACCATCAGGTCGGCCGCGCCGAGCACCAGGCCGAGGATCGCCCGGACCGGACGCCGGGTGCCCCGGACGAGCGCGACGCCACCGAGGATCAGGGCAAAGGGGCCGAGCACGATGTTGAAGGCCAGCAGGCCGACCAGGCCCAGCACGAACGAGGCGACGGCCATGCCGTCGGAGCCGTCCGAGCCCGACCGGGCTTCCATGGCGCGCAGTTCGCGCTCACGGGCAGGTACGTAGGAGTCCATGGGTGGGTTCCCCCCTGGGAGACGTGGGGTCAGCGGTGGTGGCGGTGGTGCCCGACGCGCTCGCGGACGTAGAACGTGAGCAGCCAGACACCGACCACGCCCGCGGCGACGAAGAAGACGGAGGACGAGGTGTACGAGACGGTGCCCAGGAGGATCCCCATGGCGACCAGGACGACGAGGAGGGTCACGGCGTGTGCCTTTCTCGGTTGCCGGATGGCACTGCGGGCTGCGGACGACGTCACAGCTCAGTGAACAACTGGAATAACAGTTGTTCACTGAGTCGGTACTCTACTCTCGCGCAACTCGGCGAACGGCTGTTTACTGGATGACATGAGTCACACCCTCGGGGTCCGTGAGGCCCAGAAGCAGCAGACCCGGCGGGCCCTCCTCGACGCGGGCCTGCGCCTGCTGGAGAACCAGAGCTTGAGCAGCCTGGGGCTGCGCGAGGTCACCCGTGAAGTGGGCGTCGCGCCCGCCGGGTTCTACCGGCACTTCCGCGACATGGGCGATCTCGGAGTGGCCCTGGTCGCCGAGTCGCTGGGCAGTCTGCACGCGATGATCCGGGCGATCCTGGCCGAGCAGGACGACGCCGAGGAGGTCATCGCCCGCTCCGTCCGCGTCATCACCCTGCACGTGCGCGACCACCGGTCGCACATCCGCTTCATCGCCCGCGAGCGGCACGGCGGGGTGCAGGCCGTCCGCGAGGCCATCGCCGCCGAACTCTCGCTCTTCGCCGACGAAGTGGCCGAGGCGCTCGGCGCGCAGCCCGTCTCGCAGGGCTGGACGGCCGAGGACGTGCGCATGCTCGCCGAGTTGTACGTGGACCGCATGCTGATGACGGCGATCGCCTTCATGGAGGCGCCGGCCGATGACGCCGCGGCCGAGGAGCACATCGCGGAGCGGGCCCGCAAGGAGCTCTACCTGATCCACCTGGGACGTCGGCACTGGCTGCAGGCCTGAGGGCGAATTGACACTTGCATGGACCCGCCATCTAGGGTGGTCGCATGGCTTTCGCACTCTTTCGGCGCAATCGGACGGCCAACGGCACCACGGATCCCGCTCTGTTGCCACCGATCGCCAGGGGCGCGGGACTGATCAGCTGTCAGGTGCTCGACCCCGCGGGCCGGCCGATGGGCGGAGCCGAGGTCACCGTGTCCGACGCCCGCACCCACCGCACGCAGGTGAGGGCGATCAGCGACCCGTACGGGACGTTCCTCGCCACCCTGCCGCCCGGGCACCACTCCGTGATGATCAGCGCGGACGGCATGCGGCCCTACCGGGGCACGGTGGAGATCGCGGCGGGACTCCAGTCCCCCATCGGCACGGTGCGGTTGGCCCCCGCACCGGAGCTCGAACTGCCGCCGCCGGGCACCTGGTTCTTCGACCCGCCGCACACGGCCGTCCGGTTCATCGCCAAGCACGTCGGCATGGCCCATGTGCACGGCCGCTTCGACCGCTTCGAGGGCGGCGTACGCGTCGCGGAACGCATGGAGGACTCCCATGTCGAGATCACCATCGACGCCGCGAGCATCAACACCGGCAACCGGACCCGGGACGACCACCTGCGCTCCGGTGACTTCCTGGACGTGGCCGCCCATCCCTGGATCCGGTTCGCGAGCGACCGCTTCGTGCACCAGGGCGGTTCGCGGTGGGCCGTCCACGGCCACCTCAGCATGCACGGCACCAGCCGCTCGGTGACCCTGGACACCGACTACCTGGGCATGGCGACCGGCGGCTACGGCGAGGAGCTGCGCTGCGCCGCCCTCGCCACCGCCGAACTGCACCGCGACGACTACACCCTCAACTGGCGGAGCATGCTGGCGCGGGGCATCGCGGTGGTGGGCCCGACCGTCAAGCTGGAACTCGACGTCCAGGCCATGTTCTCCAGCCACGACACCCCGACGCCACCGGAGTAGCCGCCGGGCGCCCTCAGCCCGCGGAGGGCACCGGTGTGATGACGGCGAAGGCCGCGCCCTGCGGGTCGACGACCTGGCCGAAGCGCCCGACCTGCGGCATGTCCATCGCGGGGACGCGGATCGTGCCGCCGGCCTGGACGGCCTTGGCGAGCGTGGCGTCGCAGTCGGCCACCGCGAAGTACGGCAGCCAGTGCCCGCCGGCGCCCGCGGCCAGCATCTCCTCGTCGAGCTGCATGACGCCGCCGTGGGCGTCGCTCTCGCCGCCGCCCGCCGGGGAGACCATGGTGTAGACGTTGCCGGGCATCTGGGAGTCCTCGGTCTTCCACTCGAAGACCGAGCGGTAGAAGGCCAGCGCCGCGGGCGCGTCGGTGGTGTAGAGCTCGGTCCAGTACAGGGAGCCGGGCTCGTTGACGACGTCCAGGCCCTTGTTGGCGCCCGGCTGCCACACGCAGAACCGGGCCCCGGTCGGGTCGGCGTACGCCGCCATCCGCCCGAGGTCGAAGACGTCCATGGGGGAGAACCGCACGCCGCCGCCCGCCTGTTCGACGGACTTGGTGGTGGCGTCGGCGTCGGCCGTCTGGAAGAACGGCTCCCAGGCAGCGGTGGTGACGCCGGGTTCGTTGTTGGGGCCGATGCCCGCGACGGTCCGGTCACCGGTGCGGAACATGCCGTAGCCGCCGGCCTCCGGTCCGGCCGAGAGGAAGTCCCAGCCGAAGACCTCGCGGTAGTAGGCCACCGAGGCCTCGACGTCGGGGGTCCCCAGGTCGAGCCAGTTGGGGGCGCCGGGAACGTAGTTGGTGCTGAGCATGGTGTGCTCCTTCGACGGGGGTGCTGTGCCCTGGTCGCTCACAGTCTTGCAGCGGGCACTGACAGTGGCCCCGTACCGCTCCGTCAGCCCTGCCCCGGCTGGCTGGCGATGACCGCGAACAGCGCGCCGAAGGGGTCCGCGAGGTGCGCGAAGCGCCCGACGCCCTCGGCGTGCTGCGGCGCCATGACGACCGTCCCGCCGAGCTGCCCGGCCTTGGCGACGACCGCGTCGGCGTCCTCGACCTCGAAGTAGGGCAGCCACCGCGGGGTGACGCCGGCGGCCCTCATCTCCTCGGTGATCTCCACGATGCCGCCCAGGGACGCCTCCCGGCCGCCGCCCGAGGTCGACAGCACGGCGTAGCGGGTGGTGCCCAGCGGCACGTCCTGCGCCTGCCACTCGAAGACCGCGCCGTAGAAGGCGCCGGCCGCGGCGGCGTTGGGCGCGTACAGCTCCGCCCACCCGAGGCTGCCCGGCTCGGTGACCACGTCGAGGCCCTTGGTGTCGCGGGGCTGCCACACGGCGAACTCCGCTCCCCCGGGGTCGGTGAAGCCGGCCATCCGGCCGTTGCTGAAGACGTCGAAGGGCGCGAAGCGGACCGTGCCGCCGGCCTGCTCGACCGCCTTGGCGGTGGCGTCGGCGTCGGCCGTCTGGAAGTAGAGCGTCCAGGAGGACCGCATGCCCTCCTCGCTGAGCGGCCCGAACGCGGCCACGGTCTTCCCGCCGAGACGGAAGAAGCCGTAGCCGCCGGCCTCGGGCCCGAGCGACTGCGCGTCCCAGGCGAAGAGCCCGGTGTAGAAGGAGACCGCCGCCCCGAGGTCCGGGCTGCCCAGGTCGATCCAGTTCGGGGCGCCGTTGACGTACTGGGTGGTGAGCATGGCGGTCTCCTTGGCCTGCGTGCGTGCCCGGTGCTGCCGTGGTCCCGGTGTCCGTCCTCAGTCTGGCACCGGTGCCCGGCTCGCGCCGGGCGGCGTCACTTCCCCTGGGTGAACGCGTCGTAGGCCTTGAGCACGTCGTCCGTGGGGCCGTCCATCCGCAGCGTGCCGTGCTCCAGCCAGATGGCGCGGTCGCAGGTGTCCCGGATCGACTTGTTGTTGTGGCTGACCAGGAAGACGGTGCCGGCCTCCTTGCGCAGCTCGCGGATCCGCGCCTCGGAGCGCTTGCGGAACCGGTTGTCGCCGGTGGCGAGCGCCTCGTCGATCATCAGCACGTCGTGGCTCCTGGCCGCGGCGATCGAGAAGCGCAGCCGGGCCGCCATGCCGGAGGAGTAGGTCCGCATCGGGAGGGAGATGAAGTCGCCCTTCTCGTTGATGCCGGAGAACTCCACGATCGAGTCGTAGCGCTCCCGCACCTCGTCCTGCGACATCCCCATCGCAAGACCGCCGAGCATGATGTTGCGCTCGCCGGTCAGGTCGTTCATCAGGGCGGCGTTCACGCCGAGCAGCGAGGGCTGCCCCTGGGTGTACACCTTGCCGCTCTCCGCGGGCAGCAGCCCCGCGACCGCCTTGAGGAGGGTCGACTTGCCCGAGCCGTTGGAGCCGATCAGCCCGATCGACTCGCCCCGGTAGGCGGTGAAGCTGACGCCGCGCACGGCGTGCACCGTGCGGACGTTCGGGTTGCCTCCCTTGCGGCGGACCAGCCGCGACAGGGCGTTGACCGCGGTGCCGCGGCCCGACCCCGCGCCGTGCACCCGGTACACGATGTGCAGGTCGTCCACGATCACGGTGGGGATGCGCTCAGCCACGGCCGTACCTCTCCTCAGCCTTCCAGAACCACACGAAGCCCCCGATGCCCATGACCAGGGCCCAGCCCAGGGCGACCGCCCACACGTGCGGCGGCAGCTGCTCGGAGGTGAAGCTGTCGATCAGCGCGAAGCGCATCAGGTCGATGTAGACCGCCGCGGGGTTCAGTCCGAGCAGGATCTTCACGGCCTGCGGCGCGTGCGCCGCCACGTGGCTGATGCTGTACATGACGCCGGAGGTGTACATCCAGGTCCGCAGGATGAACGGCATCAGCTGCGCGAGGTCGGTCATCTTGCTGCCGAGCCGCGCCATCACCAGCGCCAGGCCCGCGTTGAACACCGACTGCAGGATCAGCGCCGGGATCGCGAGCAGCCAGGACGGCCTCGGCACCTCGCCGGTCATCAGCACGATGGCGAAGAGCACGAGCATCGACATCAGCAACTGCTGCAGCTGCATGATCGTCTGCGCGATCGGCAGGCTGGCACGGGGGAAGTGCAGGGCCCGTACCAGGCCGAGGTTGCCCGAGATCGCCCGCACGCCCGCCATCACCGAGGACTGGGTGAAGGTGTAGACGAAGATGCCGGTGACCAGGAACGCGATGTAGTTGTCCACGCCGCGGTCGGTGCCCAGCAGCAGGCCGAAGATCAGGTAGTACACCGCCGCGTTGAGCAGCGGGGTCAGCACCTGCCACAGTTGACCCAGGCGCGCCCGCGTGTACTGCGCCGCCACGCGGGCGGTGGCGTACGAGGTGATGAAGTGCCGGCGTCCCCACAGCTGCCGCACGTAGGCGCCCAGACCGGGACGGGCCCCGCTCACCGTGAGGCCGTACGCGGCCGCCAGCTGTGCGGGGGACGGCGCCGGAGCGCCGGGCGGCGCGGGCGCCGCTGAGGAGGACTCGATGTCAAGGCTCACGAGGGGGGCGCTTCCGTTCGGGGGGTGAGGCGCAGGGGGGTGGTTGTGCGCCGACGGAACGAGACCGTATCGTCGTTACCAGGACGTTAGACCACACGAGCGTTGGAACGCAACCGTTCCGTCCCGTCGTCGCGTAGGCTGCCGGACATGGCACCGGACACCGCACCCCCACGACGCGCCCCCGCCGGGGCGGCTGTGCTCCGAGACGATGTCACGGAGGCGATCCGGGCGGCCGTCTTCGAGGAGCTCGCCGCGGTCGGGTACGGCCGGATGTCCATCGAGGGCATCGCACGGCGTGCGGGCGTGGGCAAGGCCGCGGTCTACCGGCGCTGGCGTTCCAAGCTGCCGCTCGTCCTCGACGTGGTCTCCGCCGTCGCCGCGCTCGGCGTGCCGGCGCCCGCAACGGGCAGCCTGCCGGGTGACATCCGGATGCTGCTGGAGGTGACGGCGCGGGCGCTGCGGCACCCCGTCGCCTCGCAGATCATCCCCGACCTGCTGGCGGAGGCCTCGCGCAACCCGGAGATCGCCGAGACCCTGCAGACGGCGCTGCGCGACACCCAGCGCGGCATCGCCACCGCCATCGTCGAGGCCGCGGTCGAACGCGGCGAGCTCCCCGCCGGCACGGACTGCGACCTCGCGCTCGACCTCATGGCCGGCCCCCTCTACTGGCGCCTCGCGGTCCTCCGCTCCCCCCTCACCCCCCGTTACCTCGACCGTCTCGCCGCCGCCACGGCCGCGGCCCTGGCGGCGTCGGCCTGACGCCCGCGCGTGCCGGGCTCCAGGTAGACCTGGCCCAGGGGACTGTGGCGCAGCCGCCGGACCTCGAGGTCCGTGATCGACGCGGCTGGATCCTGGTCGGCCCGGTCGGCCTGGTCGCGTGCCGCGGCTCGCCCCATCGCGGCGGCCACGGCGGCGTCGGCTCCTTCCTGGGTGTCGTCGACGACGTAGTAGTGCCACGTCTCGCCGCTGCGGGCCGCGTGGCGGCGCAGGCCCACGAGCCACTGGTCCGCGCAGGTCGTGGGGCCGGCCGGGTGCTGCCCGTCGATGGTGGTGTGCATGCCTTCTGCTCCCCTGGATCGGTCGGCCACCGGGGGTGGTGACCGGCCGGGGCCGCCCGCCGGTCCGGTGCGGTCGGCGGGCGGCCCCGTGGCGGTCGCGTCCCGTGCGGGCCGCGGCCCGGTCAGATCGTCGACGCGTCGATCACGAAGCGGTAGCGCACGTCGCTGGCGAGGATGCGCCGGAAGGCCTCGTTGATCCGGTCGGCGGGGATCAGCTCGATCTCCGCGCCGAAGCCGTGCTCCGCGCAGAAGTCCAGCATTTCCTGCGTCTCCGCAATGCCGCCGATCAGAGAACCGGCGATGGTCCTGCGGCCGGTGATCACGGAGAAGAGGTCCAGGGAGATCGGCTCCTCGGGCAGGCCGACGTTCACCAGGGCGCCGTCGGTCTTCAGCAGCTTGAGGTAGGCGCCGAAGTCGAGCGGGGCCGAGACGGTGGACAGGATGATGTCGAAGGTGCCCTCGAGCTCCTCGAACGTCCTCGGGTCGCCGGTGGCGCGGTAGTGGTCGGCACCCAGCCGCAGTCCGTCCTCCTTCTTGCGCAGGGACTGCGAGAGCACCGTCACCTCGGCGCCGAGCGCATGGGCGATCTTGACGGCCAGGTGACCGAGGCCGCCCATGCCCAGGACCGCCACCTTCCTGCCCGGTCCGGCGCCGAAGTGCCGGAGCGGGGAGTAGGTGGTGATGCCGGCGCAGAGCAGGGGCGCGGCCACGTCCAGGGAGAGGCCCTCGGGGATGCGCAGGACGTAGTTCTCGTCGACGACGATGGCCCGGGAGTAGCCGCCGTAGGTGGGCTCGCCGTCCCTGCCGACCGCGTTGTACGTGAAGATCATGCCGCCGCCCGTGCAGTACTGCTCCAGGCCCGCCTTGCAGTTGTCGCAGGTGCGGCACGAGTCGACCATGCAGCCGACGCCCACCCGGTCACCGACCTGGAACCTCGTGACGCCGGGGCCGACTTCGGAGACGACGCCGGCGATCTCGTGGCCCGGGACCATCGGGAAGATCGCCTCTCCCCAGCCCTCGTCGACCTGGTGGATGTCGGAGTGACAGATGCCGGCGTACTTGACGTCGATCAGGACGTCGAACTCGCCGATCTCGCGACGCTCGATGGTGGTGCGCTCCAGCGGGGACTTGGGAGCGTGAGCGGCGTACGCGTGGGTGGTGCTGGTCATGTCCGTGGTCTCCTCAAGGATCGGTGCCATCACGTTCGGTGATCGCGGCAGGTGGCGGCAGCCTCGATGCGCTCGGGGATGCCGTCTGCGGGAGGGGAGGGGGACCGGGAACGGGGGCTCGGCTGGATCCGTGCCTGCCCGGTGGGCCTCCGCAATCCAGGACACCACGCGGGAACCGGGCCGCAGGGGCCGCTTTCCGGCCCTGACCTGCCGGGGAACCGGTTGCGTAGGACTCGGCGACCCCCCTTCCCGGGTCGCCCGCGCCACCTGGCGAGCGAGAATGGACGCATGGCCCGCAACGTCGAGCTCAGCGAGTTCCTGCGTCGATCACGCGCCCGCATCTGCCCCGAATCGGCCGGGCTGCCCGAACGGGGCGCCTACCGGCGGGTGCCGGGGCTGCGCCGGGAGGAGGTCGCCCAACTGGCCGGAGTGAGCACCGACTACTACACGCGGCTGGAGCAGGGGCGGCAGATCAGCCCCTCGGCCGGTGTGCTGGAGGCGGTGGCCGCCGCGCTGCGGCTCGACGACGCGGAACGTGCCCACCTGTTCGACCTCGCCGGGCCCAAGCCCGGCACCGCCCGCCGCCGCTCGGCGCCGACCGTCCAGCGCGTCAGGCCCGGGATGCGGCGGCTCATGGACTCCTTCGTCGACCAGGCCGCCTTCGTCCTCGGGCGCCGCACCGACGTGCTGGCCACCAACCACCTGGCCCGCGCGCTGATGGCCGATTTCGACGCCATGCCGGTACGCGAGCGCAACCTCACCCGCTGGATCCTGCTGGACGAGGCCGCCCACGCCCTGTACCCGGACTGGGAGCAGGTCGCCGCCGAGATGACCGCCACCTTGCGCCTCGACGCCGGCCGTCACCCCGAGGACACCCGCACCGCCGAGCTGGTGGGCGAACTGGCCATGAAGAGCGAGCACTTCCGCCGCTGGTGGGCCGACCACAAGGTCTACGACCGCACCCACGGGACCAAGCGTCACCACCACCCCGTCATCGGCGATCTGACCGTCGACTACCAGGCGTTCACGATGCCGGGCGAGCCCGACCAGACCCTGTTCGTGTACCTGCCGGCGCAGGAACAGGCCTCGCAGGACGCGTGGAAGCTCCTCGCCAGCTGGAGCGCCCGGGAACCGGCGGCACGGCGGGACGCCGGCGGCAGTGGTGCTCCCGCGCGCGCCGACAACACCCCGGGGTTCGACCGGCGTTCGGCCTGACGCGGGCGGCGCCGCTTCCGGTGCCGCGCTTCAGCCGCGGGGGACGGCGAAGTCGTCGAGGCGGGCGCGTTCCGGGGTGAGGGCGGACCAGGGGCCGGGCCAGGTGAGGACGGCGAGGGCGGAGGTCGGGAACTTGTCGGCGGCGCGGAGCAGGGCGTCGGCGCGGGCCTCGCCCGTCAGGCGCAGGACGAGGTCCTGGACCCCCGGGTTGTGGCCGACCAGAAGGAGCGACGCGGCGTCGTCGGGGGCCTCGCGCAGGACGTCGAGGAGGGCGCGGGCGGTGGCCGCGTAGACCCGCTCGTCGAGGCGCACCGGCGGGGGCGGCGTGGCGCCCAGGGCCTCGGCGGCGAGTTCCCAGGTCTCCCGGGTGCGCCGGGAGGTCGAGCAGATCACCAGGTCGGGGGTGTGCTTGCCCTCGCGCAGCCAGCGGCCGACGGCCGGGGCGTCACGCCGGCCGCGGGGGCCGAGCGGCCGGTCGTGGTCGGGGACGTCCGGCGGCCAGGCCGACTTGGCGTGCCGCAGCACGACGAGCCGACGCGGTCCTTCCGTCCGGCGCCTCACGACCTCACTCCGCCGACCTCGCCGGTCAGTTCGAGGGCGAGCACACGGTCCGCCTGGGCGAAGGTCTCGAAGCGGGAGCCGTCCGGCAGGGCGGTCTCCGTCTCCAGCCGGTCGAGGGCGGCCAGGTAGGCGGCGGTGTCGAGGTCCGCGCTCAGGGCCGCCTGGAGGCGCTCCACGTACGCGGCGCACATCGGTCTGGACGGCGATTCGGCCCAGCGGGCCACGGCACGGCGCCAGTGCCGGAGCCCCGCGTCCGCCGCCTCAAGGGTCCGCGGGGTCAGTTGCGCCGGGGCCCGGCGGTCCAGGCGGAGCAGCGCCAGCCGTACGCCGGGCCCCGCGGTTACCTCGTCCGGGTGAACCGGTCCGACGTCCAGGCGGGGGCCGCCGGTCTCGGTGCCCGCCGGTGCGACGTGCACCCGGGCGGGTCCGGCGAGCGCCTCCTCGGCCTCGCGCACGTCGTCGCCGCGTGCCGCGCCGGGCTTGATGCCCAGTGCCGCCGCGGCCGCGTCCAGGGCGGGGTCGGCCGGGCCCACCGAGGCCACCAGCACCTGCCCGCCGTGGGTCTCCGCCGTACGCGCCAGGACGTCCGCCAGCAGCAGCACCCGCAGCGCGGTCGTCCCGCCCGCGGCACCGGTGTGGGCCAGCACCCGCAGCGGGAAGCGCCGCCCCGGGTCCAGTTCCACAAACTCGCCGCTCCTGCCGTCCACGATGCGCAACACGCCTCCGAATCTAACCCGTACGGCTCACCGGCGCAGGTGCCCGCACCGGGTGACGGGGTCTCGCAGGGCGCTCGGGCGCGAGGGGGACGACGCGCCGCCCGGCGGGCCCGGCCGGACCGCCGGCACGCGGACGTACGCGAAGTGCCGTGCGGGGCCGGAGGACTTCCGGCCGCCCGGCGCGGTGCGCCCCGGTGCGACGGCGGCGTGCCGTCCGCCGGGCGGGCCCGGACGGTGTCGCCGGTGCGGGGCCGGCCCGCTGGCACATGTGAGACGTGGCGCTTTGACGCCAGTCGCCGGTCGTTCCCCCGGTCCGGGCGGGGCCGGTAGGACCGGGCCATGATGTCCCTCATACCCCGTCGCCCACGAGGCGGACGGGCCCTCGCGGCCGCCGTCGGCGTCGTCGCCGTCCTCACGACCCTGACCGGCCCGGCCGGGCCCGCGGCGGCGGACGGCACGCCGCCGGCACCGGCCGCGCCCCGTCCCTCCGCAGCCACCCGCACGGTCACGCTGATCACCGGCCATGTCGTCCGGGTGACGGACGTCGGAGGCGGCAAGAAGTCCGTCGACGTGCGGCGCCCGCACGGCTCCACCGGAGGCGTACGGACCGAGACCGTCGGCGGCGACCTGTACGTCTACCCGGACGAGGCCCTGCCCTACCTCGCCGCGAACCGCCTGGACCGGAGGCTGTTCGACGTCACCTCGCTGATCGAGCAGGGCTACGACGACCAGCACAGCACCGGCATCCCGCTGATCCTCGGCTACCGCGGCGAGGTCGCGGCCACGGCACCCGCCGGCACCACCAAGGTGCGGTCGCTCAGGAGCGTCAACGGGGCCTCCGTCAGGGCGGCCAAGAAGCAGGTCAGGAAATTGTGGACCTCGGTGGCCACGGACGCCCCCGCCGACCGGCCCGCCCTGCGCGGCGGCCTGTCCAGGATCTGGCTGGACGGCCGGGTCCGTGCCACGCTCCACGACAGCACCACGCAGATCGGCGCGCCCGCCGCCTGGCGCTCCGGCCTCGACGGCAAGGGCGTCAAGGTCGCCGTGCTGGACACCGGGGCCGACGCCCACCACCCCGACCTGGCGGGCCGGGTGAGCGGCGCGGTCAGCTTCGTGCCCGGCGAGTCCGCCGAAGACCGCAACGGGCACGGCACGCACACCGCCTCCACCGTGGGCGGCAGCGGCGCCGCTTCCGAAGGCGCCGAGAAGGGCGTGGCCCCCGGCGCGGACCTGCTGATCGGCAAGGTGCTCGCCGACGAGGGGTACGGCGATGACTCCTGGGTCATCGCGGGCATGGAGTGGGCGGTCGGTCAGGGCGCCAAGGTGGTCAGCATGAGCCTCGGCGGGTCCGAGCCCACCGACGGCACGGACCCGATGAGTCAGGCCCTGGACCGGCTCAGCGCGAGCAGCGGCGCGCTGTTCGTCGTGGCCGCCGGCAACACCGGCCACGAGGCGTCGATGAGCGCCCCGGGAACCGCCGGCTCCGCGCTGACCGTGGCCGCGGTGGACTCCGAGGACGAGCTCGCGTACTTCTCGACCACGGGCCCGCGGTACGGCGACTACGCGCTCAAGCCGGACATCGCCGCCCCCGGCGTGGACATCCTGGCCGCGAAGGCCGGGGGCAGCGCCGACGGCGGCTGGTACCAGACGATGAGCGGCACCTCGATGGCCACTCCGCACGTCGCGGGCGCCGCGGCGATCCTGGCCCAGGAGCACCCCGACTGGAGTGCCCCGCAGCTCAAGGACGCACTGATGAGCACGGCCAAGCCGCTCCCCGGCCTGACGGCCTATCAGGTCGGGGCGGGCCGGGCCGACCTGGCCGCCTCCACCGCGGCCACGGTCACCGCCACCGGCTCGGCGTACTTCGGCTTCGACGCCTGGCCGCACGGCGGACCGGCCGCGGTCGGACGCACGGTCACCTACCGCAACGCGGGCGACTCCCCCGTCACCCTCTCCCTCGGCATGACCGCATCCGTGGCCGGCGGCCCGTACGACGTCGATCCGGGCGCCGACGCCGGGACCCCCGCGCCCGAGGGGATGTTCACCCTCTCCGCGGACTCGGTGACCGTCCCGGCGCACGGGACGGCCTCCGTCACCGCCACCGCCCGGCCGGGGCTCGGCGCCGACGGCCGCCGCTACCTCGGGCGGATCTCCGCGAGCGACGCGTCCGGCTCCGTGCGGGCGCGCACCCAGGTCGGTCTCTACCGGGAGGAGGAGCGTCACCCCCTCGACGTCACGCTGAAGGACCGGGCAGGCAAGCCCGCCCCGGGCTTCGTCCAGTTGCAGCGCTTCGGCACCGACGCGGACCCGCAGATCGTCCCCGTGGACGGGACCGGCCGCGCGACCGTGCGACTGCGGGCCGGCACCTACAGCGCGCTGAGCTACCTCGCCGTGGCCGGCAGCCACGGCCCCGACTCCCTCGGCATGGCCCTGATGGGTGACCCGGAGCTCGTCATGGACCGGGGCCGCACGCTCGTCCTGGACGCGAGCAGGACCCGCGAGGTCACCGCCGAGGTACCGCGCAGGACCGAGGACCGGATGCTCTACATGAACTGGTACCGCTCGGACGGCGGTACCAGCACCGTGGACTCGCAGTACCTCCTGCCGTCGACGTACGACAGCATGTTCGTCCTGCCCACCCGGCAGGTGACCCGCGGCACCTTCGAGTACGAGACCCGTTGGCGCAAGGCCTACCCGCTGCTGTCCCTGTCCCGGGACGGCAGGCCCGTCACCGTCCTGGGCCAGGCCGGGACCGGCTTCTACGAGGGCCGGCAGCGCATGGCCGTGGTGTACGCCGGTTCCGGCGCACCCGCCGACTACGCCGGGCTGCGCGTCAAGGGCAAGGCCGTGCTGGTGGACCGCTCGGACGCGCTCACCGGCTCGCAGCGGGCCGAGGCGGCGGCCGACGCCGGCGCGGCCCTGCTGATCGTCGTCAACGACGGACCGGGCAAGCTCCTGGAGTACGTCGGCACCGACGAGGGCGGCTACAGCAGCGTCTCGGTGGCCTCGGTGACCACCCGCGAGGGCGGGCCTCTGATCGAGCGGGCCCGGCACGGGACGCTGCGTCTGGACGTGGAGGGCGTGCCCGACTCGCCGTACGTCTACGACCTGGTCGACCCGCACCCGGGCCGGATCCCGGCGACGGGCCTGACCTACCGGCCGCGCGCCTCGGAACTGGCCGTCGTGGACATGCGCTTCCACGGCACCACCGGGTACCCCAGTGGCGAGTACCGCTGGGACTACCGGCCCTACCGCACCTACGCGGTCGGGTTCCCGCTGAGGATGGACATGCCCGGGACGCGGACCGACTACCTCTCCGCGCAGCCCGGCACCTCGTGGGCCGAGGACGCGATCACGGGGCCCGGTCTGGCCCTCGAGTCGAACGGCGCCCTCACCACGTACCGGGCGGGCACCCGGGTGGCGAGCGACTGGTTCGCCCCCGTAGTGCATCCGCGCAACGGCGGCGGCTACTGGTGGTCCGAGCGGCAGCAGGGCTTCCTGTCCTTCAACATCCAGCCCTGGACGGACAGCGGGAGCGGCCATGGCGGCACCATGCAGGACGGCACATCCGGCCTGGACCTCAAGGTGTACCAGGACGGTGAGCTGGTGAAGACCTCGGCGTACGCGTCGGCGACGCTCTGGCCGATCCCGACCGTGCCCTCCACGTACACCCTTGACCTGCACGCGGAGCGCGACGCGGCCGCCTACCGCCTCTCCCCCCGGACGCACAGCGTGTGGCGGGTCAGGTCCGAGCCGGTCACCGACCCGCTGGGGATCGACCGGATGGCGCTCATGCAACTGGACTACGGGATCGCCACCGACCTCTCGGGGAACGCGCGCGGCGGCCGGCAGACCCTGCGCCTGACCGGCAGCCACCTGCCGCACGCGGCGGGGGCGGGCCGGGTCACGGGCGCGACGCTGGCCGTCAGTTACGACGACGGGCGCCACTGGCGTCCGGTCCGCCTGGACCGTACGGCGACGGGCCACTGGACGGCCCGTTTCGACGCCCCGCACCGCGGGTTCGTGTCGCTGAAGGCCCGGACCTGGGACGACGCGGGCAACAGCCTCACACAGGAGGTGACGCGGGCCTACGGACTGAAGTAACTTTCCGCATCCGCGTCAAGGGCGGGCCCCGGGCATCCACAGGCCGGGGCCCGCCCGGCGTCCCCACCGCTCCGAGGAGTCCCATGCTCGCCGCGCTCGGTCTCGGCCCGGCCGAAGAGGAGATCTACCGTCTCCTGGTGGCCCGCGGCCGTGCCGCCGTCCACGAACTCGCGGCCGAAAGCGGCCGGGCCACCGGGGAGGTACGGGAACTGCTGACGGCCCTGACCGGGCGCGGCCTCGCCGTGCACGAGGCCGTGACGGGCACGGCGGCCAGGTTCACGGCGGCACCCCCCACGGTCGCCCTCGGCGGCGAACTGCGGCGACGGCGTGACGAGCTCGGCGCGGCGGAGCACGCGGTGCTGGCACTGGCCGAGCAGCACCGGACCTCCGCCGGGAGCGGCGTCGTCGAGGTGATCAGCGAGGTCGGCGCCGTACGGCACCGGTTCCGGCAGCTCCAGGAGTCCGCCCGGCACGAGGTACGGTCGATGATGGTGCCCGAGCTCGCCGTGGTGCGGCCGGACGACAACGCGGCCGAGAGCGCCGGGGTCCGCCGTGGGGTCCTCTACCGCACGATCGTGCAACGTGACGCCCTCAACGAGCCGGGCATGGTCACGCGGGCGCTCGCGGACCTCGCGGCGGGCCAGCGGATCGGCGTCACCGACGTCGTCCCGGTGAAATTCATGATCGCCGACCGGGACCTGGCGATGCTGCCGCTGCTCAGCGGCCGGAACACCGCCGCGGCGTCGGTGCTGGTGCACGCGGGCGGGTTGCTCGACGCGCTGGTCGCGTACTTCGAACTGGCCTGGGAACAGGCCTATCCGCTGTCGCCGCGGGCGGCGGGGGACGGCGTCGCCGAGGAGCGCCCGGACGGCATCGAGGAGTTCGACGCCCGCCTGCTCGCGCTGGTGCTCGCCGGGCTCACCGACGAGGCGGCCGCGAGCCGCCTCGGGGTCTCCCGGCGCACCGTCCAGCGCCGCATCGCCGAACTCATGACCAAGGCCGGCGTCGACAGCCGCATCCAGCTCGGCTGGCACGCCGCCCGCCGCGGCTGGGCCTGAGCGCCGGGGCACCCGGGCCGGGCGGGCGGGGACCGTCAGTCGTCCTCGGCGGACGCCGGGGTGTCGCGGTCGGGGCCCTGCGCGCGGACGCGCTGGACGTGTTCCAGGGATGCGCGCAGGTCGCCGAGCCAGGTATCGGTGTTGCCGCGGACGAGGCGGACGCACCAGGCGAGGGCCTCGCTGCGGCTGCGGGCGACGCCGCCCGCGACGAGGGTGTCGAGGACCTGGCGCTCGGGCTGGCGGAGCCGGGTCATGACGGGGACGGAGACGGTGGTGTACATGGCCCGGCGCCCGCCGCACTCCACGCCCCAGGAGACCTTGCGGCCGAAGCGGTGCTCCGCCTCGCGGGCGACGGCGACGCGGTCCTCGCGGGTGCGCTCCCGGAACTCGGCGATCCGTCCGTCGAGCGCGGCCTCGCGTTCCACCGGTGACGCGCCGGCGCCGACCGCGGGTTCGGGGATGCGGCCGACGACGGTGATCTCCTCGCGGTCGACGGCCACGTCCACGAGCGCCTCGAACAGTCCGTCGGGGAGCCGCCCGGCGAGCCAGCCGCGCAGCGCTTCCTTCTGTTCGCTGGTAATCATGTAATCAACATTACGCCTCGGATTTCCGAGCGCAAGAGCCCCCTGAAACTCGCGTCCGAGGCGTCGCGTTGTCCCCGGGCGCGACTTACAGTTGCGCGTATCGGAGCAGAACGGGGGATTCGCCACGCGGCGCCTCTGGGAGGGCATATGACCCGCATCTCGGTGAAGGTGGACGGCACGGCCTACGAGGACGAGGTGGAGCCCCGTCTCCTGCTCGTCCATTACCTGCGGGACCGGCTCGGTCTGACCGGTACCCCCGTCGGGTGCGACACCACGAACTGCGGTGCCTGCACGGTGGACCTCGACGGGAAGAGCGTGAAGAGCTGCTCGGTGCTCGCCGTCCAGGCCGACGGCGGCGAGGTGACGACGATCCAGGGGCTGGCCTCCGCCGACGGCGAGTGGCACCCGCTGCAGAGGGCGTTCCACGAGCAGCACGCCCTGCAGTGCGGGTTCTGCACGCCGGGCATGATCATGGCCGCCCGCGACCTGCTGCGGGAGAACCCCGACCCCACGCCCGAGGAGGTCCGCGAGGGCCTGGAGGGCAACCTCTGCCGGTGCACGGGCTACATGAACATCGTGCGCGCCGTGCTGGCCGCCGCCGCAGAGGAACGCCGGCACCAGGCGCCCGAGCCCGGCGCCGTGGCCGAGCACGCCCACCCCAGCACGGCCGGAAGCGGGGCACCGGTATGACCGACCAGCTCACCGGACGCGAGCCCGAGGTCGGCCGCGCCCGGGTCCGCAAGGAGGACGCCCGGCTGGTGACCGGCCGGACCAACTGGACCGACAACATCACCGTCCCGGGCCTGCTGCACATGGCGATCCTGCGCAGCCCCATGGCGCACGCCCGCATCGAGCGGATCGACGTCACACCCGCCCTGGAGCGGCCGGGGGTCGTCGCCGCGTACAGCGGCCGCGACCTGGCCGAGGGGCTCGGGTCGCTGCCGTGCGCCTGGCCCGTCACCGAGGACATCGTGCTGCCCGAGCACCCGCCCGTCGCCGTCGACGAGGTCCGCCACACCGGCGACCCGGTCGCCGTCGTCGTCGCCCGGGACCGCTACGCGGCCGCCGACGCGCTGGAGGCGATCGACGTCGACTACGAGCCGCTGCCTCCGGTCCTGGACATGGAGGCGGCGCTCGCCGAGGGCTCACCGCTGGTCCACGCCGACAAGGGCACCAACCGCTGCTACACCTGGCCGCTGGCCACCGGCGAGGACTACGCGACCGTGCGCGAGCGGGCCGACGTCGTGCTGCGCCGGCGCTTCGTCCAGCAGCGGCTCATCCCCAACGCCATGGAACCGCGGGCCGTCGTGGCGGTGCCGCCGGACACCTCGGACCAGTACACCCTGTACTCCGCGACGCAGATCCCGCACATCGTGCGCGTGATGATGGCCGTCGTCACCGGCATCCCCGAGCACCGGCTCCGCGTGGTCGCGCCGGACGTCGGCGGCGGCTTCGGCTCCAAGCTCCAGGTGTACGGCGAGGAGGCGCTCGGCCTGGCCGTCGCCCGCAAGCTGGGCCGCCCCGTGAAGTGGACGGAGTCCCGCTCGGAGGGCTACCTGGCCACCCACCACGGCCGCGACCAGATCCAGGACCTCGAACTCGCCGCGACGCGCGAGGGGAAGCTGCTCGGCCTGAAGGTCGACCTGCTCGCCGACATGGGCGCGTACCTGATGATCGTGACGCCGGGCGTCCCGCTGCTCGGGGCGTTCATGTTCCCCGGCATCTACAAGATGGACGCCTACGACTTCACCTGCACGGGCGTCTTCACCACCAAGACCCCCACCGACGCGTACCGCGGCGCGGGCCGCCCCGAGGCCACCTTCGCCATCGAGCGCATGATGGACGAACTCGCCGCCGAACTCGGCATGGACCCGGTGGAGGTCCGCCGCCGCAACTGGATCGGTCACGACGAGTTCCCGTACACCACCATCGGCGGACTGACCTACGACAGCGGCAACTACGAGTCGGCGACGGACAAGGCGCTCGCCCTCTTCGGCTACGACGACCTGCGTTCCGAGCAGCGCAAGCGGGAGGAGCGCGGCGACCGGACGCGGCTCGGCATCGGGGTGTCGACGTACACGGAGATGTGCGGGCTCGCGCCCAGCCGGATCCTGCGCGACCTGCGCTACGGCGCGGGCGGCTGGGAGGCGGCGTCGATCCGCATGCTGCCCACCGGCAAGGTGGAGGTGCTGACCGGCACCAGCCCGCACGGGCAGGGCCATGTGACGAGCTGGAGCCAGATCGCGGCGGACGTGCTCGGCGTGCCCTTCGAGGACGTCGAGGTGCTGCACGGCGACACGCGCACGGTGCCGCAGGGCATGGACACCTACGGCTCGCGCTCGCTGGTCGTCGGCGGCGTGGCCGTGCACCGCGCCGCGCGGAAGGTGGTGGACAAGGCCCGCAAGGTCGCCGCGCACCTGCTGGAGGCGAGCGAGGACGACCTGGACTTCACGAACGGCGTCTTCTCGGTGAAGGGCTCGCCGGAGGCGCGCAGGACCATCCAGGAGGTGGCGTTCGCGACGTTCACCTCGCACGACCTGCCCGACGGGCTGGAACCGACGATCAACGCCGAGCACGTGGAGGACCCGGAGGCCTTCTCCTACCCGCACGGCACGCACCTGTGCGCGGTGGAGGTCGACACCGAGACCGGCCGGGTCCGGATCCGCAGTTACGTGTGCGTGGACGACGTCGGAAAGGTCGTCAACCCGATGATCGTGGAGGGCCAGGTGCACGGCGGTCTCGCCCAGGGCATCGCCCAGGCCCTGTTCGAGGAGGCCGTGTACGACGCGGAGGGCAACCTGGTCTCGGGCACCATGGCCGACTACCTGGTGCCCTGCGCGGCCGACCTGCCCGACTTCCTCACCGACCGCACCGAGACGCCGGCGACCACCAACCCGCTGGGCGTCAAGGGCGTCGGCGAGGCCGGGACGATCGCCTCGACCCCCGCGGTGGTCAACGCCGTGGTCGACGCCCTGCGGCCGCTGGGCGTCACGGACGTGCCGATGCCGTGCACACCGGAACGGGTCTGGCGGGCCCTGCGGGACGCGCGGTCCGCCCGGCCGGAGGAGGGCGGCTCATGATTCCCGCGTCGTTCGACTACGCCAGGCCCCGCTCCGTGGAGGAGGCGGTGGGGCAGCTCGCGCTCGCCGGGGAGGAGGCGAAGGTGCTGGCGGGCGGTCAGAGCCTGCTGCCGATCCTGCGGATGCGGCTCGCCTTCCCCGAACTCCTCGTGGACGTCGGCCGGATCCCCGGCCTGCGCGGGGTGCGGGCCGACGGGGACACCCTCGTCATCGGCGCCCTGACCTCGCACCACGACGTCGTGCACGACCCGCTGGTGCGGCGGCACGCCGGGCTGCTGGCCGCCGCCACGGCCACGGTGGCCGATCCGGCCGTGCGTCACCGCGGCACGATCGGCGGCGCCCTCGCCCATGCCGACCCCGCGGGGGACGTGCCCGCGGCCGTCCTCGCCCTGGACGCCGAGCTGGTCGTCCAGGGTCCTGACGGGCGGCGGACCGTCCCGGCGCGGGAGTTCTTCACCGACTACCTGCAGACGGTGCTGCGGCCCGACGAACTGCTGGTGGAGGTACGGGTGCCCAAGACGGACGCCTGGGGCTTCCACTACGAGAAGTTCCAGCTCAGCGCGCAGGCCTGGGCGGTGGTGGGGGTGGCGGCGCTGGTGCGGCGGGACGACGGCCGCATCGTCGAGTCCCGTGTCGGGCTGTCGAACATGGGGCCCACCCCGGTGCGCGCCACCGCCTGCGAGGCGGCCCTCGCCGGTGCCGACGCCGTACCGGAGGCGGTGGCCTCGGCCGCCGACAGCGCGGCGGAGGGCACCCGTCCGGCGTCCGACCTGTCGGCGTCCGCGGACTACCGGGAGCACCTGGTGAGGGTGCTGACCCGCAGGGCCGTCCTCGCCGCGGCGGACCTGACATGAGGAGCGGACGCAGCGCATGACCTGGCCGGCGCACGGGAATCCGCCGGGGTGGACCGCCGCGGCGGGGTCCTCCTGCGGGCCGCTTCCCGCGACGACGGCACGCGCCGGGGCGGTGGGCCCCCACGGCCCCGGCGCCCCAGGCCCCGGCGCCCCAGGCCCCTTCGCCGCCGCGACGCCCGCCGCCGCGCCCCGCGATGCCCGCCCTCCCTTCGCCGCCACCGCCGGGCTCCCCGCGCACACGACCGGCCCGCTCCCGGGGATCGCGGGCCCCGAGCAGATGCGGGCCCGGCTGGAGGAGACCGGCTACCTGGTCGACGACGGCCTCGCCGTCGCCTGCTACCTGGCGCTGACGCTGCACCGCCCGATCTTCTGCGAGGGTGACGCGGGCGTCGGCAAGACCGCACTGGCGCACGCGCTCGCCGAGGCGCTCGGCGCGCCGCTGATCCGGCTGCAGTGCTACGAGGGCATCGACGCGTCGCAGGCGCTGTACGACTGGGACTTCCCCCGGCAGTTGCTGCACCTGCGGGCGGCCGAGGCCGCGGGCGTCAGCGATCCGGAAACCCTGGAGGGCGAGCTCTACAGCCGGCGGTTCCTGCTGGCGCGGCCGCTGCTGCGGGCCCTGGAGACCAGCCCCTCGGTGCTGCTCGTCGACGAGATCGACCGCGCGGACGACGAGTTCGAGGCCTTCCTGCTGGAACTGCTGTCGGAGTACTCCGTCACCGTCCCCGAACTGGGCACCCTGCGCGCGCAGTCGCCGCCCGTGGTGGTGCTCACGTCCAACCGCACGCGCGAGGTGCACGACGCCCTCAAGCGGCGCTGCCTCTACCACTGGTTCGACCACCCCGGCTTCGAGCGGGAGCTGGCGATCGTACGGCGCAGGCAGCCGCACGTGGCGGCCCGGCTCGCGGCGCAGGTGACGGCCGTGGTGCAGCGCCTGCGGGAGCAGGACCTGGTGCGGCCGCCCGGGGTGGCGGAGACCATCGACTGGGCGGAGGCACTGGCCGCGCTGGGGGCGACGGAACTCGACGCGGACCTGGCGATGACCACCCTCGGCTCGGTGCTGAAGTACCGCGAGGACGCGGAGCGGGCGCGTTCGCTCGACCTGTCGGAGATCCTCGCCGCGCGGGCGGGCGGGTCGCGGTGAGCACCATGCGCACGGTCACGGCGGACGGCACGGCGGGGGTGGTGGGATTCGCCCGCGCCCTGCGGGCCGCCGGGGTGCCGGCCGGCCCGGACCGGGTGGCGGCGTTCCTGGCCGCGCTCGGCCGGCTCGACCCGTCGCGGCGCCGCGACGTGTACTGGGCGGGACGGCTGACGCTCTGCGGCGGCCCGGACGACCTGGAGCGCTACGACCGGGTCTTCGCGGCCTTCTTCGACGGCGGGCGGCCGCCGCACCGCCGGGTGCGGCCGGCGGTCCGCCCGGTGCGCCCGCCGGCGGTGCCGCGTGCCGTGCCCGGGGAGCGCAGCACCGGTGAGGAGGCGGGTGACGGGCCCGCCGCGACCGCGCTCGCCAGCGCGACGGAGGTGCTGCGGCACCGTGACGTCGCCGCCATGACCGCACCGGAGCGGGCCCAACTGCACCGGCTGCTGGCGGTGTTCGCCCTGGACGGCGAACCGCGCCGTACCCCGCGGCGCCGTCCGGCGCGCCGCGGGGACGTGGATCCGCGGCGTACCGTACGGGAGTTGCTGCGCCGGGGCGGCGAGCCTGCCGCGCTCCCGCGGCGGGCCCCGGCCCGCAAGCCGCGCCGGGTGGTGCTGCTGCTGGACGTCAGCGGGTCGATGGCCCCGTACGCGGACGCGCTGCTGCGGTTCGCGCACGCCGCCGCGCACGGTTCGCGCGGCCGCACGCCCACCGAGGTCTTCACCCTCGGCACCCGGCTCACCCGGGTCACCCGCGAGATGGCGCGCCGGGACCCGGACGCCGCGATGGCCGCGGTCGGGGCGGCGGTGCCCGACTGGAGCGGCGGGACCCGGCTCGGGGAGACGCTGCGGGCGTTCCTGGACCGCTGGGGGGCACGGGGGACGGCGCGCGGCGCGGTCGTCGTGCTGCTGTCGGACGGCTGGGAGCGCGGCGACCCCGACCTGCTGGCCGCGCAGATGCGGCGGCTGGCACGGCTGGCGCACCGCGTGGTGTGGGCCAACCCGCGCAAAGCCAGGCCCGGGTACGCGCCGCTGGCGGCGGGGATGGCGGCGGCGCTGCCGAGCGTCGACGCCTTCGTGGAGGGGCACAGTCTGGGCGCGCTGGAACGTCTGGCCGCCGTGGTGAGAGGAGCCGACGGTGCGTGAGATCCTTCCGGCGCTGAACGACTGGTACGCCTCGGGAACCCCCTTCGGGCTGGCCACGGTCGTGGCGGTGAGCCGCAGCGCGCCGCGCGGACCGGGCGCGGCCATGGCGGTGGGACCGGACGACGAGGTCGTCGGCAGCGTCTCCGGGGGCTGCGTGGAGGGCGCGGTCTTCGAACTGGCCAAGGAGGTCGTCGAGTCGGGCGAGGCCCGGCTGCACACCTTCGGCTACAGCGACGCCGACGCCTTCGAGGTCGGCCTGACCTGCGGCGGTGAGATCACCCTGCTGGTCCGTCCGGTGTCCCCGGCCACGGACCCGGGCTTCGGCGAGGTGGCGGCCTCCGTCGCCGCGCACCGCCCCGTGGTCACCGCGACGGTGCTGGACGGTCCCGCGCCGCGCGGCGCCACGCTCACGGTGTGGCCGGACCGGGTCGCGGGCACCCTCGGAGCGGAGGGCCTGGACGCGGCGGTCACCGACGACGCCCGCGGTGAGCTGGCCCAGGGCGCGACCGGGCAGCGCCACTACGGGCGGCACGGCGAACGGCGCGAGGACGACGTGACGGTGTTCCTGCAGTCCTTCGCCCCGCCGCCGCGGATGCTGGTGTTCGGCGCGATCGACTTCGCGGCGGCGGTGGCGCGGATCGGGCTGTTCCTGGGCTACCGGGTGACCGTCTGCGACGCCCGTCCGGTGTTCGCGACCCCCAAGCGCTTCCCCGAGGGCGTGGAGGTCGTCGTGGACTGGCCGCACCGCTACCTGGGCGGCACGGAGACCGACGACCGCACGGTGGTGTGCGTCCTCACCCACGACCCCAAGTTCGACGTGCCGCTGCTGGAGGTCGCGCTGCGCCGCCCGGCCGCGTACATCGGCGTCATGGGCAGCCGGCGGACGCACGACGACCGGCTCAAGCGGCTGCGCGACACGACGCTGGCTCCGGCCGAACTGACCCGGCTGCGCTCGCCGATCGGGCTGGACCTGGGCGCGCGCACCCCCGAGGAGGTCGCCGTGTCGATCGCCGCCGAGATCATCGCGCTGCGCTGGGGCGGCAGCGGCACCCCGCTGTCGGGCACGGCCGGCGCGATCCACCCTCCGGTGCTCAGGCCGGTGTGACGAGGAGGAGATCATGGAACTGCACCACGAGTTCGAGGTCCCCGTCCCGGTGGCGGACGCCTGGCGGGCGCTGCTGGACATCGAGCGCGTCGCGCCGTGCATGCCGGGCGCGACGGTGGAGGAGTACGACGGCGAGACCGTGAGGGGCTCGGTGAAGGTCAAGGTGGGCCCGGTGACGGTGACCTACCGCGGCACGGCGGTCTTCGAGGAGCGGGACGGGACCGCGCACCGCGTCGTGCTGGCCGCCCGTGGCAAGGAGGTCCGCGGCCAGGGCACTGCGCGGGCGACGGTGACCGGCACCCTGGCGGAGAAGGACGGCACGACGGTCGTCTCGGTGACGACCGACCTCGCCGTGACCGGCCGGCCCGCGCAGTTCGGGCGCGGCGTGATGGCGGAGGTCGGCGACCGCATCATCGGCCAGTTCGCCGACTGCCTCGCCGGCCGGCTGGCCGCCCCGCAGCCCCCTGCCGGGGGCGAGGACGCCGCCGAGGACGCGCCCGCCGCACCGGCGAACCACGAGGACGAACCCATCGACCTCCTCCGCATCGCCGGCGCCCCGGTCGCCAAACGCGCCGCGGCAGCCGGTCTGCTGGCCGCGGCCGTCGGTGCGCTCGTCGTCTTCCTGCTGCGCCGCCGCCGCTGACGCGGAGGCGGATGCGGGCGAGGCGCCCGGCCGACGCCTAGCCGGTGCCGTTGGGCAGCAGGGCGTTGGCCGTGGTGCGGGCGGGCTCAGAAGTTGATCATGTGGCCGGCGAGGCCGTGGACCGCTTCCTGGACGGCCTCGCTGAGGGTGGGGTGGCCGTGGACGTTGCGGGCCAGTTCGGCCGCCGTGAGGTCCCACTTCTGGGCGAGCGTCAGCTCGGGCAGCAGCTCGGTGACCTCGGGGCCGATCAGGTGGCCGCCGAGGAGTTCGCCGTACTTGGCGTCGCTGATGAGCTTCACGAAGCCGCTCGCGTCGCCGAGGCCGTGCGCCTTGCCGTTGGCGGTGAAGGGGAACTTGGCCACGCGGACGTCGAGGCCGCGCTCACGGACCTGCGCCTCCGTCCACCCGAAGCTGGCGATCTGCGGCTGGCAGAAGGTGACGCGCGGGATCATCACGTAGTCCAGGGACATGGTCTCGGCCTCCGCGATGGTCTCGGCGGCGACCACGCCCATGGCCTCGGCGGCGTGCGCGAGCATCAGCTTCGCCGTGACGTCGCCGATGGCGTAGATGTGCGGGACGCTGGTGCGGCAGAACTCGTCGATGTCGATGGCACCGCGCTCGGTGAGCCGGACCCCGGTCTGCTCCAGGCCGTAGCCGGAGATGCGCGGCTGGAAACCGATCGCCTGGAGCACCTTGTCCGCCTCGAGGGTCTGCCGCTGGCCGCCGGTGGTCACCATGACCTTCACCGGGCCGCCCCCGTCGTTGATCGCCTCCACCCGGGTCGAGGTGAGCACGTCGATGCCCAGCTTGCGGTACTGGCGGGCGAGTTCGGCCGACACCTCCTCGTCCTCCAACGGCACGATCCGGTCGAGGAACTCCACGAGGGTCACCTTCACCCCGTAGTTGTGCAGGACGTACGCGAACTCCACGCCGATCGCGCCGGCGCCCGCGATGAGGATGCTCCGCGGGAGCGTGTCCGTCATGATCTGCTCCTCGTACGTCACGACCCGCTCGCTGAGCGAGGTGCCGGGGAGCAGTCTGGTGGTCGCGCCGGTGGCGATGATGCAGTGGTCGAAGGTGACGGTCTCGCTGCCGCCGGAGCCCAGCGCGACGTGGAGGGTGTGGTCGTCGGTGAAGGTGCCGTGGCCCTCGAACTTCGTGATGTCGTTCTTCTTCATCAGGAAGTGGACGCCCTTGACCCGGCCGTCCGCGACCTTGCGGCTGCGCGCGAAGGCCTCGCGGTAGTCGAAGCTGACCTCGCCGTTCACCCGGATGCCGAAGGTCCTGGCCTCCTTGGTGAAGATGTGCGCCAGTTCGGCGTTGCGCAGCAGGGCCTTGGAGGGGATGCACCCCACGTTGAGGCACACCCCGCCCCAGTAGCGCTCCTCGACGATCGCCGTGCGCAGGCCCAGCTGGGCGGCCCGGATGGCGGCGACGTACCCCCCGGGACCCGCGCCCAGGACGACGACGTCAACGTGTGTGCTCATGCGGCGACCCCTGTGTGGACCACGGTGCGGAAGCTCGAGCGGGCCGGACGGTCCCGTCGCCCACGATCACGCGCCGGAGGCGGCCGCGCAACACGGGGGTGGCGTCCGCCGCGTCACGTCGGCCGCCCGGCGTACGTCCGGGTCCTGGGCGGATCAGTTGTTCGCGACGAACTGGCGGGCGAGCGCCTCGCCGACGGAGACCGCCGTGGCGTGGCTCTCGATCGGCGCGACGGAGGAGTTCTTGAAGAGGATGTACGTCACGCCGGACTCCGCCCCGCCGGTCTCCGGGTCGGGGTCGATCCCGAGGGCCTGCGCGGTGGCGTAGGAGGCCTCGCCGATGATCGCGGTGGGGCCGGTGTCGCCGACGACGGCGTACTCGACCTGGCCGTCGTGCACGACGGCCACCACGCCGCCGCCCTTGATGCCGGCGCCGCGGTAGTCCCAGGTGCCGCTGGGGCTGGGGACGACGACGTAGGGGAGCGTCTCGGCGTTGAGCGGGCGGCCGTCCGACTGGTGGAAGGCCGTGTCGTCCTGGAACCAGGGGTCGGTGTCCCAGTTGCAGCGGGCGGTGACCTGGCCGTCGCAGTCGATGTCCATGTCGGCCTTCCAGAACACGGCGCCGTTGGCACCGCAGACCGGGACGGTGGCGGAGGTCTCCTCGTCGGTGCGGTACCTGCCGCTGGAGATCTGCATACAACCGTTGACCTTGGCCAGTAACTGGGCGGCCGTGACCGAGCCCTCCTGGGGACTGCGGGGGGACGACCCGGCGGCACCGGCCGCGCCGGCGGCGGGGGTGAGGAGGGCGGCCAGCAGGGTGGCTCCGGCCCCGGCGGTGGCCAGTGCGAGGCGCTTGCGCACGAGGGACTCCTTCCGTTAGGAAACTTTCCTAATCCACAGCTTGGCATCTTGTCGGGGCCATGCCAAGAGGACGAAGGTCCCGCCGGCGAAGGACCCGAGGATGACCGAAAGACCGAGGGCACGCCGCCGCGCGCCGCCTACGGTGGGGGGCTGATCCGCATGCCCGGCATGCACGCAGCCGGCCCCAGGAGGTACCACCGTGGCACTGACGACCCGCGCGACCCGAGCCCTCGGAGCAGTCGCGGCGGTGACGCTCGCCGGAGCCACGCTCGCCGCCTGCGGCACGGAGCACATGATGCAGACCACCGGCAGCGCCGCCTCGGCGCCCTCCGTCCGTGCCGCCTCGCCCTCCGCGCCCTCCGCGCCCTCGTCGGCCCCCGCTGCGACGCCGTCCACGGCACCCGGCGCCCCGTCCGGCACGCCGGACACGGCCCGCACCCCGGCGGGCACCGCGCACCACGACGCCCCGCACCACGAGACCGCGCACCACGACGCCGCCGCCCCGGGGACCGCCCGGCCGCAGGCCCCCGCGCACGGCGCGGACCCGCAGCGCGGCGGCACTGGGGCCCACGGCAGGGCGGTCCAGGCCCCCGCCCATGGCACGTCCGTGACCGCGCGCTCGATCCAGCACGGCGTGGAGGCCCCGGGCAGGTCGGTGGCCCTCACCTTCGACGACGGCCCGGACCCGGTGTGGACCCCCAAGGTCCTGGAGGTGCTCGCCCGGCACCACGCCAAGGCCACCTTCTGCGAGATAGGCCCCAACGCCAGGGCCCACCCCGACCTGGTGCGGCGGATCGCCGCCGCGGGACACCGGCTGTGCGACCACTCCGTCCACCACGACGAGGCGCAGAGCCGCAAGTCGCAGGAGTACAACCGCCACGAGATACTCGACGCCCAGAGCGAGATATCCCGCGCCGCCGGCTCCGGCGACACCGCGCTGTGGTACTACCGGGCCCCCGGCGGCGACTTCTCCCCCGCGATCCGCGCCATCGCCGCCGACCACGGACTGCGCCCGCTCGGCTGGACCGTCGACTCCGACGACTGGCGCCGCCCCGGCGCGGAGGCCATCCTCGCGACCGTGAACTCCGAACTGAAGCCTGGCGCCATCGTGCTCATGCACGACGGCGGCGGCGACCGCAGCCAGACCGTGCAGGCGCTGGAGACCCTGCTCGACCGGCTCGACGCCGCCGGCTACACCTACACCTTCCCCCAGCGCTAGATCCACGGCCCGGGCCCGGCCCCGCCGGGGCGCGCCCGCGTGCGGAGCTGGTCGAGGATGGGGGAAACGGAGGACACGACCCGCGTTCTTCTCACACCCCGTGACGATTCCCTGCACACGGGCTGCGCCGGGGCCCCGGAGGCGGTGTAATGACCACGTGGTCAGCGACGGCGCGAAAGGACGCAGAGTTCGGGCGCTGTCCGCCGAGCTCGCGCTCAAAACGCTCCGATCCGACCTTGGCCAGTCCGCCCGCCTGCGATCCGTCATCGAACAGGCGCTGGTCTTCACCGGTGCGACCCACGTCGCCGTGTACGCGCCCTCGGAGACCGGCGGGGAGTTGTGCCTGGTCGCCTCGGCCGGGGTGCCGCGCGCCCTGCACGGGCTGCGCCAGAGCTACGCGACGGACGGCGGTTCCCCCATGGCCGTCTCCGTGCGCCAGGACCGCGTGGTGTCCGCGGGGCCCGCGGAGGTCGCCCGGCTGACGGGGAACGGGACCCCGGAGCCGCTGGAGGTCTCGCTGACCGCCCTGCCGCTGCGGGCGGACCATGTGAGCGTCGGCTGCCTGGTGGCGGTCACGGACCAGCCCGGCGGCTTCGACACGGAGGACCGGCAGCGCCTCGAACTGTTCGCCACCGCGATCGGCCACCCCGGCCCCACGCCCGGCGACGCCTGCGGCGACGCCGACCCGATGGCCGGGGCGGAGTCCCGGGGCACCGGGTTCACCCTCGACATGGACACCGGCTGGATCAACGTGGGCGACGACGTGCTCGCCCTGTTCGGCCTGGAGCCCTCGGGGTTCGACGGCCGGGTGGAGACCCTGCTCGCGCTGACCCTCCCCGAGGACCTGCCCGCGCTGATGTCGGTGGTGGAGGCCGGGCACATGGCCACCGGCGACCGCGAGCTGGAGTTCCGCATCCGCCGGCCCTCCGGGGAGCTGCGCTGGCTACGGCTGCGCGGGCGGGTGCTCTTCGCCCCGGACGGCCGCCCCGTACGGCTGCTGGGCACGGTCGGGGACGCCTCACGGATGCGCGCCGGGGTCAACGACGTGGGCCGGGTGCAGCAGCTCGCCGCCGACCTGGCCAACGCCGCGACCGTACGGGACGTCAGCGCGGTGGTGGTGGCGGCGCTGCGCCGCCCGCTGAACGCCGACCGGGTCGCGCTCGCCGAACTGGAGAACGACCGGCTGGTGGTCACCGTCCTCGACCCTGCGGACCCCTCCGCGTGGCCCGAGGTGTGGCGCACCGAATGGCGTTCGGAATGGCCGGACGCACCGACCCGGGCCATGCCCACGCTGGCGACCGCGCTGCGCGAGGGCCGGGTCGCCTTCTGGCCGGCCGGGGCACCGCTGGAGTCCACGCTGGCCGGGGTGGGCCCCGGCGGACTCGCGGTGCTGCCGCTCCCCGCGGCCGGACGGGTCGTCGGCTGCTGCCTCATCGGCTGGGACGAGCCCCACGAGTTCGGCGCGGACGAACGCGCCGTGCTGACCGCCGCGGCCGGGCTGGTCGGCCAGGCACTGGTCCGCGTACGGGCCTTCGACGCCGAGCACGAACTGGTCGGCACCCTCCAGCGCACCCTGCTGCCGCGCCGGCTCCCGGTGCTTCCGGGCGGGGTCGCGGTCGCCCGGTACCTGCCGACGACCGGCGGGCTGGAGGTCGGCGGCGACTGGTACGACGTCATACCCCTGCACGACCACCACGTCGCCCTCGTCATCGGCGACGTCCAGGGGCACAACGCCGGGGCCGCCACGCTCATGGGCCAGATGCGCACCGCGATCCGCGCCTACGCCGTGGAGGGCCACTCCCCCGACGTCGTGGTGTCGCACGCCAACCGCCTGCTCATGGGCATGGAGACCGACCTCTTCGCGACCTGCTGCTACGTCAGCATCGACATGGAGGAGGGCAGTGCCTGGTGCGTGCGCGCCGGTCACCTGCCCCCGGTGCTACGGCTCCCGGACGGCACCACCCTCACCGTGGAGGGCGACGGCGGGCCCCCGCTGGGCGTCGTCGACGACGCGGACTTCCCGCTGATCCCGCTGCGGCTGCAGATCGGCACCGTCCTCGCCCTGACCACCGACGGCCTGGTCGAGTCCGCCGAGCTCCCGATGGACGACGGCATCGCGCGGATGTCGCGCGAGCTGTCCGAGGCCGACCCCTCCCACCTGGGCCGCATGGCGGACGCCCTGCTGAGCAACGCCACCCGCAGCGACGACATCGCACTGCTGCTGATGCGTTACGACGGCATGGCCGTCAAGCCCGTGCGCGAGAGCTGGACGGTGTGGCGGCTCCCCGACGCCGCCTCGCACGCCCGCCGGTTCACCGCCCGTACCCTGCGTGCGTGGGGGCTCGGCGAGGCGGCCGACACGGTGCTGCTGGTCGTCTCCGAGCTGGTCACCAACGCCCTGGTGCACACCGAGGGCCAGGTCCGCCTGGACATCACGCTCACCGGCGACCGGCTGCGGATCGCCGTGGGCGACGGCTCGCCGCGGACGCCGGTCAAGCCGGCGATCATCAACTGGCACGACACCGGCGGCCGCGGCATCCTCCTCGTCGAGGCGATGTCGGCGGCCTGGGGCACGATGCCGCTCAGCGGCGGCAAGCAGGTGTGGTGCGAGATCCCCGTCCACCCCCCGCACGTCGACCCGGGCAGCGGCAGCTGACGCGACCGGCCGGGGGTGCACGCGGGGGACCCGTTGCACGGGCGGCAGTTGCGCCCGGCGCCTGACGCGGCCGGGGGCGACGGCATGCGTCCCCGCCACGAGGCGCCGCCGGCCGGATCGCGTGGACCCTCGCGCACGGGACGCTGGTGACGCGCAGTCGCCGCCTGCGCGAGCAGCCTCCGCTGCGGGCCCAAGGACTCGAAGCCACACCTGGCGTGCCCCTTCACCCGGACCCCTCAGACCGTCCACGTGGGCCGCCCTCGGGCGCCGGACGCTGGTCACGCGCAGTCGCCGCCTGCGCGAGCAGCCTCCGCTGCGGGCCCAAGGACTCGAAGCCACACCTGGCGTGCCCCTTCACCCGGACCCCTCAGACCGTCCACGTGGGCCGCCCTCGGGCGCCGGACACGAGCGTGGGAAGCCTCCTGAGGGCAGCAGTCCCCGGCCCGCCGGGGGCAGTTGCGTCCGCGCGAACTTGCGGCGCAGCCCTGGCCGGGCGGCGCGCCCGCGCCGCGGGGTGTTCCCGCGCCCGGCGGGGTCCCACCGGCGAGGCAGTGCCCGCGCCGGCCCGCACCGTGAACTCCGCCGGGGCAAGGAGCAGTTCCGGCGGTCCAGGTGTCGCGAAGGCGACGCCCGGACCGCCGACGTGGCGGTCGCGCGGGCCCCTCCGACCGTCCACGCTGAGGCAGCACGGCGCCGGGCGGGAGTCGCTTCCGGCACACAGGCCCGGACGGGCGGGCGCGCGCCCGCGCCGCGAGGTGCCCCTGCCGGTCCGCGCGACGGCCCAGCCGCGGCAACCCGTCACGCCGGGCCTTCGCCCGCCCGGGCACAGGGCCCCGGGTCGCCGCCACGAGAAGCACCCGCGCCCTCACGCGCGCACTTCACCATCGCTCCGAACCCACCTCGCACGCAGGCACGTTGCCGCCCGGCCGGGCGCCGGCAGCGGGTCCGCGAGGGGCCGGTCGGCTTGGTGCTCCAACCGTGACCTGCAGCACCTCTTCCCGACATGCCGACCAGTCGGTATCGTGCGGCCACCCCGGGGCACCGACGCCCCGGGGCGTACCGGTCGAACCTGCCCGTCCCCCCACCGCGCCCGCACACCCTCGCCACGCAAGCCGCTTGGAGACCGCGCGATGACGTACTACGGCGACACCTGGCACCACCGGCAACCACCGCCGCCCGCACCGGCACCACCACCGCGACCACCCGTGCGGCCCGTCGAGCTCAGGCGGCTGCGTTCGGCCTACCGGCTGCTGCGGCGGGTCTCGGCGCTCACCGCGCTCGGCTACTTCCTGGCCTTCCTCCTGCTCTCCGTGCTCGCGCGCGACACGATGGGCACGAGGGTCGCCGGACAGCTGACGCTCGGCACGCTGATGGGGCTGTCGCAGCTCGCCGTCACGTTCGCGGCGATCCGCTGGTACGAGCGCAGCGCGCGGCGGTCGGTGGACCCGCTGGCGCTGCGCGTGCGGCAGCGGGAGACGGCCGACGGGGCCGCCCGGTGAACCGGTTCGCGGCCGCATACGACTCGGGGACGCAGACCGTCGTCCTGCTCTTCTTCACGTTCCTGGTGACCTGCACGCTGCTGCTCAGCGTCTTCGCCGGGCCGGAACGGGACGACCTCGCGGAGTTCTACACGGGCTACCGCACCCTCACCCCGTTCAAGAACGGCCTGGCCATCGCGGGCGACTACATCTCCGCCGCGACCGTCCTCAGCACCACCGGCATCATCGCGCTCTTCGGCTACGACGGCTTCGTGCTGGCGACCAGCACCGGCATGTCGCTGGTGGTGCTGATGTTCCTGCTCGCCGAACCCCTGCGCAACGCGGGGCGGTTCACGATGGGCGACGTCCTCGCCCGTACGATGCGCGGCCGGTCCGTGCGGATCGCCGCCAGCGTGGTCACCCTGGCCGCGTGCCTGCCGTTCCTCATCGTGCAACTGTCGGGGGCAGGTTCGCTGCTCACCGCCATCCTGGACATCCACCTCGACGGTGCGCGCACGGTCTCCATCGCCATGATCGGCACCCTGATGGTCGTCTACGCGGCGATGGGCGGGATGCGGGGCACGGCGCTCATCCAGATCATCAAGATCGTGATGCTGCTGGGCAGCAGTGTCGTGGTCGCCGCGCTCGTCATGAGCCGCTTCGGCTGGAGCGCGGACGCCCTGCTGCGCGCCGCGCAGGCGGGCAGCGGGGCCGGCGAGGCGTACCTGCGGCAGGGCCTGGAGCTGGGGCGGACCACCGAGGGGAAGCTCGACTTCATCGGGCTGCAGCTCACGGTCGTCCTCGGGGTGGCCTGCCTGCCGCACGTGACGATGCGTCTGTACTCGGCGCCCGACGCCCCCGCCGTGCGCCGCTCGATGTCCTGGGCGGTCGGCGCGGTCACCACGTTCTGCCTGCTGGGCACGGTCATGGGGGCGGGCGCGGCCGCCATGGTCGGCGCCCGGCTGATCACGGGGGCCGACCCCGAGGGCCGTACGTCGGTGCTGATGCTGGCCCGGGCGTTCGGGGAGGCCGCGCCGTCGATCGGCGAGACGCTGCTGTACGCCGCCGTCTGCGGGACGGTGTTCGTGACGCTGCTGTCGTCGGTGTCGGGACTGACCCTCGCCGCGGCCTCGTCACTGGCGCACGACCTGTTCGGGCACGCGATGCGCGACGGACGGGCCGCCCCGCGCACCGAACTGGCCGTGGCCCGCTGGGCGGCCGTGGGTGTCGGCGCGGCGGCGGTGGCCCTGGCCGCGCTGGTCCAGGACTGGAACGTCGCCGTCATGACGACGACCGCGCTGGCGATCGGCGCCTCCGCGGTGGCGCCGGCCCTCACGTACTCGTTGTTCTGGCGGGGCTTCGGCCGCACCGGCCTGCTGGCCGCGCTGTACGGCGGCACGGGGTGCGTCCTGCTGCTGACGGTGTTCTCCACGGCGGTGTCCGGCGGTCCCACGGCGCTCTTCCCGGACCGTGACTTCCACTGGTTCCCGCTGCAGACCGCCGGGCTGGTGTCCATCCCCTTCGGCTTCCTCGCCGGCTGGCTCGGCAGCCGCTACGACCGGCGGCGCCGCGACGGGACGGCCGCCGAGAGCAGGCGGCGCTACGAGGCGGGCGAGGCACGGCTGCTGGCGGGCGCCGGCTAGTCCAACTCCCCGTCACTGGGGGCTTGTCAGCGCTTCGGACAGGGGTCACCCTCAGTCGGAACCGAATCCGATTCTGATTCGGTCGGGCCGGGAGGAGCCCTCCCGGACGGCAGGCCGCTCCGCCGCCGGAGCGCCGGGCCGACCGCGCGATCCGATCCACGATCCCCGTTCCCCGACCCCCGTTCCCCGACCCCCGCCCCCTCGTCCCGTACCACCCCGCCGAACTCCCAAGGAAGGGTGACTGGTGGAAAGCCTCCTGCGCATCGACGGACTCGAGGTCTCCTTCGGAGGCCTGTCCGCGCTCGATGCGGTGTCCCTGTCGGTCCGGCCGGGCGAAGTGCTCGGCGTCATCGGGCCCAACGGGGCCGGAAAGACGACCCTGTTCAACGCGGTGTGCGGCTTCGTACGCCCGGCCGCCGGGACGCTGCACTGGCAGGACCGGGCACTGCCCTGGCCCCGGCCGCACCAGCTGGCCCGGCTCGGCATCGCCAGGACCCTGCAGGGTCTGGGGCTGTTCCCCCGGCTGACCGTGCTGGAGAACGTCATGGTCGGGGCGACCCGGCACGCGCGGGCGGGCTTCACCTCCGCGCTGCTGGGCCTGCCGTGTTCGGACCGCGACGAGCGGCTGCTGCGCCACCGTTCGCTGGCCGTCCTGCGCGAGCTCGGCGCGGAGGACGCCGCCGGCCGGCTCCCCGGCGAACTCCCCTACGGGGTGCAGAAGCAGGTGGCGCTCGCCCGGGCGCTCGCCGGTGAACCGCGGCTGCTGCTGCTCGACGAACCGGCCTCGGGGCTGTCCGAGGACGGCATGCGCGACCTGGGCGAGGTCATCTCGGGACTGCGCGAACGGATGGCGGTCATCCTCGTCGAGCACCACATGGACCTGGTCATGAGGGTCTGCGACCGGGTCCTCGTCCTGGACTTCGGCAAGGTCATCGCCCACGGCACCCCGGACGAGGTGCGCGACGACCCGCTGGTGACGGAGGCGTACCTCGGCGACGAGGTCACCGCGGGAGCGGCCGCGGCGCCGCCCGACACCGCCGCGCCGGGGGCACCCGGGTCCCGAGAGGAGTCCTCCCGTGCTTGAGGTCCGCGAACTCGTCGTCTCCTACGGCATGGTGCGGGCCCTGGACGAGGTGTCCCTCACCGTGGACCAGGGCAGCATCACCGCCGTGCTCGGGGCCAACGGCGCCGGCAAGACCACGCTGCTGCGCACGGTCAACGGACTCGTCCGGCCGCGCTCCGGCAGCGTCCTGCTCGACGGCACCGACATCTCCCGGCTGCCCGTCGAGGAGGTCGTGCGGCTGGGCCTGTCCCACGTACCCGAGGGCCGTGGGGTCATCACCGAGCTGACCGTCCACGACAACCTCCGGCTGGGCGGGCTGTGGCGGGGCCGGCGCGAGCGCAGGGCGCTGCAGTCCGCCGGCCTGGACGAGGTCTACGCCCTCTTCCCCGCCCTGGCCGAGCGGCGCGCGCGGCCCGCGGAGACCCTCTCCGGCGGCGAGCGGCAGATGCTCGCCATCGGCAGGGCGCTGATGACCCGGCCGCGGCTGCTGCTGCTCGACGAACCGTCGCTGGGGCTCGCGCCCCGGGTCACCGCCCAGATCCTGGCCGTCCTGCGGGACCTGCGGGAGCGGCAGGGGCTCACCGTGCTCCTGGTGGAGCAGAACGCGCGCAGCGCCCTGTCCGTCGCGGACCACGGCGTCGTGCTGAACCTGGGGCGGGTGGTCGCGGCCGACGCGGCCGCGCGCCTCGCCACTGCGGAAGACCTCCGCCACGCCTACCTGGGGTTCTGAATGTACTTCATCAATCTGACACTGGGCGGGGTGAGCAGCGGCATCGTCTACGCGGCGGTCGCGCTGGCCCTGGTGCTCATCTGGCGGGCGACCCGGATCGTCAACTTCGCCCAGGGCGGCATGCTGATGATCACGACCTTCGTCGCCCTCGGCGTGATCCACGCGACCGGTTCGTACTGGCTCGGCCTGCTGGCCGCCCTCGCCTCGGGGTTCGTCCTGGGGGCGGTCGTGGAACGGGTGCTGGTCCGGCCGGTCGAGAACGGACCGCCGATGAACGCGGTCATCGTCACGCTCGGACTGCTGCTGTTCCTGCAGGCGGTGGCCGGGATGGTGTGGGGCGGCTCGCCGCGCTCCTTCCCGCCGCTGCTCGGCATCAAGGGCTTCACGGTGGGCGGTGCGAGGCTGCTGCTGTCGCCCTCGGACCTGTTCGTCATCGGGGCCGTGCTCGTGGTGATGGCGTTGCTCGTGCTGCTCTTCAGGGTCACCCCGGTGGGGCTGCGGATGCGGGCGGCGGCGTTCTCCCCCGAGGTGGCCCGGATGTTCGGGGTGCGGGTCGGGCGGGTGCTCACGCTGGGCTGGGCGCTGGCGGGGGCGGTCGGGGCGCTCGCCGGGGTCCTCGTGGCGCCGGCGACCTTCGTTGGGCCCAACCAGTTCGACGCGGTACTGGTGTTCGGCTTCGCCGCCGCCGTCGTCGGGGGGCTGGACAGCCCGCCGGGTGCGGTGGTCGGCGGGCTCGTGGTCGGGCTCACCCTCTCCTACGTCTCGGGGTACCTGGGGTCCGAGGTCGCGCTGCTGGGCGCGCTGGCGGTGTTGATGACGGTGCTGATGATCAGGCCCAACGGCCTGTTCTCGCGGACCTCCGTGCGACGGGTGTGAGGGGCTCATGACCGAGACGACCGACACGAAGGACCTGCGGTCCCCGCTCGGGGGCCCGGCCGCGACCGGCCTGAGCGCCGGGCTGAGGGGGCGGATGGACCGCACCGCGGTGCGGCACCTGGTGCCCGCGCTGCTCGGGCTGCTGGTGGTCTGCGCCGTCAGCGCCCTGCTGTCGCCGTACCAGAACCTGGAGGTCGCCGGCGTCGCCACCTATGTGTGCGCGGTCGCCGGGCTGACCGTCCTGACCGGGACCAACGGCCAGATCTCGCTGGGCCACGGCGCGCTGATGGCGGTCGGCGCCTACGGGACCGGTCTGTTCCTCACCGAACTGGGCTGGTCGCTGGCCGTCTCGCTGCTGGCGGGCACGGCGGTGACTGCCGCCCTGGGCGCGCTGGTGGGCGCCGCGGCGGCGCGGCTGCAGGGCCCGTACCTCGCGGGCGCGACCCTCACCCTGGCCGTCGGGCTGCCGGCGCTCGCGAACTACCGTCATCTGACCGATCTGCTGGGCGGCGAGAACGGGCTCGTGGTGGCCTCGCCCCCGCCGCCCGAGTCGCTGGGCCCGTACTTCCCGCTGGAGCGCTGGCAGGCCTGGGTCTGCGTGCTGTGCGCGGTGGTCGTGCTGGTGCTCCTCGCCGACCTCGGGCGCAGCCGTGTCGGCCGGTCGTGGCGGGCGATCCGGGACGACGAGGTCTCCGCGGCGCTGGCCGGCATCCACGTGGCCCGGCTGCGGGTGCTCGCCTTCGTGGTCAGCGCGGCCTGCGCAGGGCTGGGCGGCGGGCTCCTCGCGGTGGTCAGCTCGCTGGCCGCGCCCGGGGCGTTCCCGCTGGCGCTCTCCCTGTCCCTGCTGACGGCGGCGGTGCTCGGCGGGCTCGGCAGCCTGGCGGGCGCCGTGTACGGCTCGGTGCTCCTGGTCCTGCTGCCCAACTGGACGGGCGACGTGGCGGACGCCCTGCACCTGTCCCGGGGCTTCTACGCGAACCTGCCGCTCGCCCTGTACGGCCTCGCCCTCGTCCTGTCGATGCTCCTGTTCCCGCAGGGGATCCACGGGGCCCTCATCCGTCTGGTCCGGCGGCTCCGCACGCGGGGCTCCGGTACCTGACCGCCGGTATCCCGTTCCCCCGGCCACCGGCACGTCACCTGAAATCCGTCCAACACCCACCGAATCCGATTCGGTTCCAGGAGGGGTCATGAGAAGAAGTCACCGACACGGCCTGCGCCTTCGCGGCGGCGCCGCGCTGGCCGTGCTGGCCTTGGTGCTCACCGCCTGTTCCGACGGCTCCGGCAGCGGTTCCGCCGCGCCGGGCGTCACCAAGGACAGCATCGTCATCGGCAGCCACCAGCCGCTCACCGGCCCGGCGGCGCCGGGGTACAGCAACGTCTCGGCGGGCGCGAAGGCGTACTTCGACCACGTCAACGCCAAGGGCGGGGTCAACGGCCGGAAGATCGAGTTCAAGTACAAGGACGACGCGTACAACCCGACCCAGACGGTGAAGGTCACCAAGGAACTCGTCCTGGAGGACAAGATCTTCGCGATGGTGGGCGGTCTCGGCACGCCGACCCACACCAAGGTGGTCGACTACCTCAACAGCCGCCGCGTGCCGGACCTGTTCGTCTCCTCCGGCTGCCGCTGCTGGGACGAGCCCGAGAAGCACCCGCAGACCTTCGGCTGGCAGCCGGACTACCTCGTCGAGGGCAAGATCCTCGGCCAGTACATCAAGGAGAACTTCGCCGGCAAGAAGGTCGCCTACTTCTACCAGGGCGACGACTTCGGCAAGGACGGCGTCGAGGGCCTGGACCAGTACATCCCCAAGGAGTCGGTGGTCAGCCGGCAGAGCTACCAGCCCGGCGGCACCGACATCGCCCCGCAGGTCACGGCCATCGCCCAGTCCAAGGCGGACGTGGTGGTGCTCTTCACCATCCCGACGTACACCGCGCTGTTCAAGCTCACCTCGCTCAAGCTCCAGTACAACCCGCAGATGGTGGTGACCAACGTCGGTTCCGACCCGACCACCCTGGCGGGCCTGCTGGAGTCCTTCGCGAAGCAGGCGGGCGGCACGGCCGACCCCGCCGCGCTGATGAACGGCATCATCACCGACACCTACATGCCGCCGACGACCGACACGTCTAACAGCTGGATCAAGCTGTTCCGCGAGGTCCACGACAAGTACATCCCCAAGCTGCCCTTCGACGGCAACGTCGAGTTCGGGATGTCCATGGCCTACACCTTCGTCCAGGCACTGCAGGGCGCCGGGGAGAACCCGACGCGGGAGTCGCTGGTGAAGGCCGTGGAGAAGGGCGGCTTCACCGGGCCCGGACTGGTGCCGTTCCGGTTCAGCGCGGACTCGCACGCCGGCTACACCGGGGTCCAGATCGGCATCCTGAAGGGCAGCACCGAGGTCACCCTGCAGGGCACGCCGCTGGTGACGGACGACGAGCAGGGCGCCATCACGCCGTACACCACGGCACAGCCGCAGGCCCCGGCCGACGGCATCCCGGCGTCCTGAGGGGCGAGGGGTAGTGTGCTGCCCCGCCAGGCAGTGGGTCCACGGCGCGACGCGACCGTGACGGACGGAAGGTCCCGGGATGGGCGACAGACGCGGTGACGAGCTGCTCATCGGCGATCCCGCGGACCTCCCCAGCACCGGTGGGGCGTCCGGGCCGGCCCCGGCCCGGACGCCCGGCCGGGCGGCGACCACCCGGCAGGCGCTGCTCACGGCGGCCCGCGAGGTCTTCGGGGAGTCGGGGTACGCGGCGGCCGGCGTCGCCGAGGTGGTCCGCCGCGCGGACGCCAGCGTCGGCGGGCTCTACCACCACTTCGACGGCAAGGTGGACCTCTTCCTGGCCCTGTGGGAGGAGTTCCGCACCGCCCAGGTCCACACCACGGCCCGCGCGGTGGCCCGGCTCCGCGAGAGCGGGGAGAGCCGGCCCCGCGCGCTCTTCCTCACCGGCACCCGTGCGTACCTGGAGCACACCTGGGCGCGGCGGGAGATGGCCAGGCTCTTCTACACCGGGGACACCCCGCCGGGTTTCGACCTGCTGGGCCGGCAGAACCTCCGGACCTGGATCAGCCACAACGCGACCCTGCTCGGCATCACGCAGGAGCGGCCGGGCGACCGCGCCCTGCTGATCTCGCTCACCACGACGATCGCCGAGATCGGACGGGAACTCGTCGCCTGCGACGACCCGCGCGAGGCCGCCGGCCTCACGGACACCGCCCTGGAACTCATCGGCAGGCTCTGCGACTTCGGCCTGTCGGCCGCCACCGGCGACGCCACCGGCTGAGTCCTTCCGGCCACCGGCCCCGACGCCCCGCGCGCCGTGGATCCGCCCTGGTCACGGGCTCGGCAGAGCGGCTCAAGCGCAGGGCTGAACATTACCTTCGGTAAATCTGCACACCGCACACGCGGGCGACATACGCCCGCACGTACGCACGGGACATCCCCCGCCGGTGTGCGCGGTTTGATCCGGAGTGCCCGGTTCCGCAGCCCCGACGGGAAGCGCGTCTGTGAAGGAATTGCCACCGGCGCGTGGGAAATAAGGCACACCGGTGAAGCCGCGGATCCGAACCAAATTCGAACGCGGCAATCTCCAATTGGCCGTCCCACCTGCCCCCATGCTTGTATCCCGTGCCGTGGCGAAGAGGTTGCCCCCCTGATGATTCGCCACATGAAATGTGTTCACACGAAGGGAAACCCCCCATGGACTTCACCCCCCAGGTTGAGACCCGCGAGATCTCCGACGCGGACCTGGACAACGTCTCCGGCGGTCTCGTGGGCGGCCTCGTGGCCAACGCCACCGGCACCGTCGAGTCGATCGCCCCGGTCGCCGGCACCGTGTCCGGTGTCGTCGGCACCGTCGAGGGCATCTCCGGCGTCAACACCGGCGCCGTGACCGGCCTGGCCACCGGCCTGATCGCGGGTCTCTGAGACTGATGGATCCGCGGGTCCCGGAGGCCTCCCTTCCGGGACCCGCGGACGCCATTGCGGCCTTGTGTCCCAATGGCGAGGGATGCGGCTGAGGGAAGAGTTCCGTGCAGTTTCGCCAAAAGGCCCTTGCCAAGCTCCAGTCACCGGAGGAACTCGATCTCCCGGTGCGATTCGCGCGCCCGCAGGGCCGTCTCGTGCTCTCCGTCGCCATTCTCGTGATGGCCGCCGCGAGTTCCTGGGCGGTAAACGGTTCCGTGTCCTCGAAATTGAGCGCACCCGGAATCATCGGCTACGGGCAGGGCAGTTACGTCCTGCAGAGTCCGGTCGCCGGACAGGTCACCCGGGTCCTCGCCGAGGAAGGGGAGCGCCTGCCCGCCGACGCCCCGTTGCTCAGCGTGCGCACCCCGCGCGGCGACACCGTCGTCCGCACCGTGGCCGCCGGCCGGGTCAGCGCCCTGGTGGCCTCGATCGGCACCGTCGTCACCGTCGGCGCGGACGTGGCGACCGTCGAACGCGCCGCCCGCACCGGCGACCCGCTCGTCGCGACCCTCTACGTCCCGGCGACCGGCGCCTCCTCGGTGCCGGTGGGCGCCGCGGTGGACCTCGCCGTCGAGTCCGCGCCCCAGGCCCGGTACGGGGTGCTGCGCGGCCATGTGCGGGCCGTCGGCCGCACCTCGCGCACCGCCCGGCAGATCGTCGCCGACCTCGGCGACCCGCAACTCGCCGCACAACTCACCCGAGCGGGACGCCCGGTGGCCGTCGTCGTGACGCTCGACGCCTCCTCCCGCACCCCGACCGGCTACCGCTGGTCCAAGGGCGACGGCCCCTCGTACGAGCTGGACTCCATGACCCTGGCCACCGGCGCCGTCCACCTGGCCGCACAGCGCCCGATCGATTGGCTGCTCCCGTGACCGCGCCCGCCCGGCCCCAGCAGCGGCCGCTGCCGCCCGCCGGCCGCCGCAGACACCGCCCTGAGCCCGCACGCACCCGCCGGCAGCGGCCGGGCCGCAGGCCCCGGAGCGTCCGCACCCCCACCGTGCTGCAGATGGAGGCCGTGGAGTGCGGCGCGGCCTCCCTGGCGATGGTGCTGGGCCACTACGGCCGGCACGTGCCGCTGGAGGAACTGCGCATCGCCTGCGGCGTCTCCCGCGACGGCTCCCGCGCCAGCAACCTGCTGAAGGCGGCCCGCGGCTACGGCCTGCAGGCCAAGGGCATGCAGATGGAGACCGCGGCCCTCGCCGAGGTGCGCGCCCCGGCCGTCCTCTTCTGGGAGTTCAACCACTACGTCGTCTACGACGGCATGGGCCGCCGCCTCGGCCGGCGCGGCGTCCACGTCAACGACCCGGACAAGGGGCGGCGGTTCGTGCCCCTGGAGGACTTCGACACCAGCTTCACCGGAGTCGTGCTGACCTTCGAGCCGGGCCCGGACTTCCACCGCGGCGGCCGCAGGCCCGGCGTGCTCGGCGCCCTCCCGGCCCGGCTGCGCGGGACCAGCGGCACCATGCTCGCCGCGCTCGTGGCCAGCCTCCTGCTGGTCGCGGTCGGAGCCGCGCTGCCCGCGCTCAGCCGCACGTACATCGACCTGTTCCTGATCGGCGACCAGACCTCACTGCTGGGCACGCTGTTCGCGTCGATGGCCGCGATGGTGGCGCTCACCGCCGCGCTCACCGCGGTCCAGCAGTCCAACCTGCTGCGCGGCCGCATCATCTCCTCCACCCTCGGCAGCGCCCGCTTCCTGCGCCACCTGCTGCGGCTGCCGGTCACCTTCTTCACCCAGCGCAACCCGGCCGACCTCGTACAACGCCTGCAGTCCAACGACGCGGTCGCCGAGACCCTCGCCCGCGACCTGGCCGCCGCGGCCGTCGACGGCGTCGTCGTCGTGCTCTACGCGCTGCTGATGTGGACGTACGACCCGCAACTCACCGTCCTTGGGGTGGGGATCGCCCTGCTCAACGCCGTCGCCATGCGCGTGGTGACACGGCTGCGGGCCACCCGGACGCAGAAGCTGCGCGCCGACAGCGCCCGGCTCACCAACACCTCTTACACCGGCCTGCAGTTGATCGAGACGATGAAGGCCACCGGCGGCGAGAACGGCTACTTCCGCCGCTGGGCCGGGCAGCACGCCGCCACCCTGGAGGAGCAGCAGCGGCTCGGCGTGCCCAGCGCCTGGCTGTCGGTCGTCGCCCCGACCCTCGCGACGCTCAACAGCGCGCTCATCCTGTGGATCGGCGGGCTGCGGGCGGTGGAGGGGCACATCTCGATCGGCCTGCTCGTCGCCTTCCAGTCCCTGGTCGTCCGGTTCACCGCGCCCATCACCCGGCTCAACGGCGTCGCCGGCCGCATCCAGGACTTCGCCGCCGACGTGGTGCGGCTCAAGGACGTCGAGAACTTCCCCGTCGACTCGCTGTACGCGCGCCCCGAGTCCGGGGCGAGCACCCGCCGGCTGAAGGGCCACGTCACGCTGGAGGACGTCACCTTCGGCTACAGCCCCCTCGACAAGCCGCTGCTGTCCGGCTTCTCACTGTCCGTCGCGCCCGGCCGCCAGGTCGCGCTCGTCGGCGGCTCCGGCAGCGGCAAGTCCACCGTCTCCCGGCTGATCGCAGGGCTCTACAGCCCCTGGGAGGGCACGATCCGCATCGACGGGCAGCGCCTGGAGGACATCCCGCGCGGGTCCCTGGCCGCCTCCGTCTCCTTCGTCGACCAGGACGTCTTCCTCTTCGAGGGCACGGTGCGCGACAACGTCGCGCTGTGGGACCCCTCCATCCCCGACGGGGACGTCGAGGCCGCACTGCGCGACGCCTGCCTGTACGAGGTCGTCGCCCGCCGCCCCGGCGGCGTCCACAGCCACGTCGAGCAGGACGGCCGCAACTTCTCCGGCGGGCAGCGGCAGCGGCTGGAGATCGCCCGGGCCCTGGTCCGGCGGCCCAGCGTGCTGGTGCTCGACGAGGTGACCAGCGCCCTCGACGCGGAGACCGAGCAGGTCATCATCGACAACCTGCGGCGCCGAGGCTGCGCCTGCGTGGTGATCGCGCACCGGCTCAGCACGGTCCGCGACAGCGACGAGATCGTGGTCCTCGACCACGGCACGGTCGTCGAGCGCGGACGTCACGAGGAGCTGATCGCGGCGGGCGGTGCGTACGCCGCCCTGGTCAAGGAGCACTGAGGTGATCCCCGTACAGCCCGGCACCGCCGCCGGCGATCCGGTCCTGACCGCCCTCGGCGGGCTCGGCGGCCCCGTCGACTGCACCGGCCTGCGCAGCCTGCCCCTGGAGGGCCCGCACGTGCTGTGGCTCGTGGTGGCCGGCGCCCTCGACCTGTTCGCGGTCGACGCCGCCCAGCAGGGCCACTGGCACTACCTGGGCCGCCTGGAACCCGGCACCCTCCTCCTCGGCCCGGTCGAGGGGCCCCGGCACACCCTCGTCGGACGCCCGCTGCAGGGCTGCTTCCTGCGCCGCGTCCCGCTGCGCGAGCTGTACCGGCCGCCCCACCCGCACCAGACGGCGCACGGCGACGGCTGGGCGCAGCAGGGCCCGTACGGCGCCGGCCACGACACCCGGGAGCTCGCCCTCAGCCTCCTCGAGCACGCCTTCGCACTCGGTGTCGGGCGCAGCCAGCGGGTGCTCTACGAGGCCCCGCTGACCGGCCGCACCACGGACGGCGAACACGTCGCCGACGACGACATCCTGTGGCTGCCGGTCCTGCCGGGCAGCGTGCAGTACGGCGCCGCGTACTCCGCGGAGGCGGCGGGCGACCTGCTCCTCGACGGCGCGATGTGGCAGAGCATGGTCAACCAGCAGTACCGGCTGCTGTCGACGCTGGACGGCTGGATCGAGGGCCTGGAGCGCGCCCACGAGGACCGCACGGCCGCGGGCATCAGGGCCGGGGAGGCCGTCCGCGAGCAGGCCGACCGCGATCTGCTGGCCTCCATCGCCACCTCCCGCAAGGCCCCCGCGCGTACCGCCGAGGCCTCCGACGACACGACGTACGCCGTCTGCCGGCAGGTCGCCGAGGCCGCCGGGATCACCCTCACCCCGCCGTCGCGCAGCGGGGCGGTCAGCGACCGCATGGACCCGGTCGAGCGGGTCGCCGTCACCTCCGGCATCCGCACCCGCCCGGTACGCCTCGACGGCGCCTGGTGGCGGGAGAACACCGGCCCCCTGGTCGGCCGGCGCGCCGCGTCCGGCGCGCCGGTGGCCCTGCTGTGGCGGCGCGGCGGCTACGAGGCGGTCGGGCCCGGCGGCAGCAGCCGCGTGCGGGTCGCCGACCACAACGCGGAGGACTTCGAGGAGCGCGCGGTCATGCTCTACCGGCCGCTCCCCGAACGGGGCACCGGGCTGACGCGGCTGCTGCGCTTCAGCCTCCGGGGCTCGGCGGGCGATCTGCGCAACCTCGTCCTGAGCAGTCTGGTCACCGTGGGCCTCGGCGCGTTCGTGCCCATCGCGACCGGGCAGGTGCTGGGCACGTACGTACCCGACGCGGAGACCGGGCTGATCGTCCAGGCCGCCCTGGCCGTCGTCGTCACCGGCCTGGTCTGCGCCGTCTTCATGCTGATGCAGAACCTCACCGTGCTGCGCATCGAGGGCCGCATCGAGGCCACCTTGCAGCCCGCCGTGTGGGACCGTCTGCTGCGCCTGCCGACCGGGTTCTTCGCCGGCCGCTCGACCGGCGAGCTCGCCAGTGCCGCGATGGGCATCAGCGCCATCCGCCGGGTGCTCGCCGGGGTGGGCCCGGTCGCCGTCCAGGCGACGACGGTCGGCGCGATGAACCTCGTCCTGCTGCTCCTGTACAGCGTCCCGCTCGCGCTCGCCGCCCTCGGCATGCTCGTCGTCATCGGGGCCCTGCTCCTCGGCCTCGGGCTGTGGGAACTGCGCTGGCAGCGACGGCTGGTGGTGCTCGGCAACAAGCTGAACAACGAGGCCTTCCAGACCCTGCGCGGCCTGCCCAAGCTCCGCGTCGCCGCCGCCGAGAGCTTCGCCTACGCCGCCTGGGCCCGCCGCTTCGCCCGCAGCCGCGAACTCCAGCAGCGCGCGGGCCGCATCAAGAACATCACCACCGTGCTCAACGCGGTCTACCTGCCGCTCTGCTCCCTCATCATGTTCATGCTGCTGGCCGGCCCGGCCCGGGGCTCGCTGTCCGCGTCCGGCTTCCTCACCTTCAGCACCGCCATGACGATGCTGCTGACCTCGGTCACCCAGCTCACCGGGGCGCTGCTGTCGGCCGCGGCGGTGCTGCCGATGTACGAGCAGGTCAAACCGATCCTCGACGAGACCCCCGAGGTGCGCGGCGGCAGCACCCAGCCGGGCGTCCTGTCCGGCGCGATCGAGGCCCGCAACCTCTCCTTCCGCTACTCCGGCGACGGCCCGCTCGTCCTCGACGACGTCTCCCTGCGGGTCGGGCCCGGCGAGTTCGTGGCGATCGTCGGCCCCAGCGGCTGCGGCAAGTCCACCCTGCTGCGCCTGCTCATCGGCTTCGACCGGCCCGCGTCCGGCAGCGTCCTCTACGACGGCCAGGACCTGGCCGCGCTCGACCAGGGCGCGGTCCGCCGGCAGTGCGGCGTAGTGCTGCAGAACGCCCAGCCGTTCACCGGCTCGATCCTCGACTGCATCTGCGGCGCCGAGGTCCACACCCAGGAGGAGGCGATGGAGGCCGCCGCCATGGCCGGTCTCGCCGAGGACATCAAGCGCATGCCCATGGGCCTGCACACCATGATCGCGGGCGGCAGCACCATCTCCGGCGGCCAGCGCCAGCGCCTGATGATCGCCCAGGCCCTGATCCGGCGGCCCCGCATCCTCTTCCTCGACGAGGCCACCAGCGCCCTCGACAACGAGACCCAGCGCACCGTCATCGACAGCACCCGACGGCTGCGCGCCAGCCGTGTCGTGATCGCCCACCGGCTCTCCACCGTCATGGACGCCGACCGCGTCGTCGTCATGGAGGACGGCCGCGTCGTCGAGGAGGGCCGCCCCTCCGACCTGCTGGCGAACCCCGGCGGCCGGCTGCGCGAACTGGTGCGCCGCCAGATGAGCTAGATCAGGCGCCCTGCTGGTGCACTCGGTCAACCGTCAACGTGCTCACGGTGTCGGCATCCCGACAGCTGTCTGCAAAACGACAGGCAGTTGGGTGCGGACGTCGCTCGGGGCCGCGGCAACGTGCCGCCTCCCGGGAACCCCGCGATCAGCACCCAGGAGCGCGGACCGAACCGCCACCACCCGTATCCGAGTTCGCGCTGCTCAGGGCTTTGACAGGCTCGGTCACCCGCACTTCGGCGAGCGACCGGGCGCCGCTCCCGTCGCGGGGAACCCACCGCGCCCGCGCCGGTGAAACGCCCCCAACAGGCGGCCGTGGCAACGCCGGCCGGGACGGATCGTCATTCGAACGTGATCTTCTCGTAATCGGTCGGAGGTTGGGTGTGACGGACATTCACACCGTTCACTTCATGGGAGGAGACTCGTGGTCACGAGCGCGAGCCTTCGACGACGACGACGCCGCATCGTCGCGGCGTCGGCAATCACCGTTTTCGCCACCATATTCAGCGGCTTGGGGAACATCGGGCCGGCCGCGGCACAGACCGGCGCTCCGCTGCCGGACCTGAAGCTGGGTCAGTACGACCACTCACGAGCCACCCTCACGGGCGGTGGCGCCCTGCACACCGCCGCGCAGCCCGAGGCCATCAAGGGGCAGTACGTCGTGCGGCTGCGGGAAGCGCCCGTCACTTCGTACACGGGCGGCGTCAAGGGACTCGCGGCGACGAGGCCGGTGGCCGGGCAGGAGCTCCAGCCCCATTCGGCCGCGGCCGAGAAGTACCGGCAGCACCTGGGCGAAGCGCAGCGTGACGTACTCGGCGACTTCGGTGTGCGGGCTCAGCGGACCTACACGACCGCCTTCAACGGCTTCGCCGTCAAACTGACCGGCGCGCAGGCCGGCAAGCTGTCCAAGGACCCGCGCGTCGCGGCGGTCACCCCGGCCCGTCTCGTGAAGGCCGACGCGGCGACGACCGGGACAACGCAGGCGGCGCAGCCCCCGGCACAGGCTCCGACGGGTAGGGCTCCGCAGACCGCGACGCAGACCAAGCCGGCTCACGGCTCCGATGTGGTCATCGGCGTGATCGACACCGGCATCTGGCCGGAGAGCGCCTCCTTCGCCGCCACCATGCCGCGGCCGGCGGGCTGGCACGGCACCTGCCAGACCGGTGAGGGCTTCCCCGCCGGCGCCTGCAACGGCAAGATCGTCGGCGCCCGGTACTTCGCCGACGGGTGGCTCAGCGCCTACGGCTCGCTCCCCGACGGGGAGACCCTCTCGCCCCGGGACATGAACGGACACGGCACCCACACCGCCTCCACCGCGGCGGGTCTTCCCGTCAAGCACGCGATGGTCCTCGGGCACGACTACGGCGCGATCTCCGGAGTGGCGCCCGACGCGCGGATCGCCGTGTACAAGGCGCTGTGGGGCGGCTCGGGCACGGACGCCGACATCATCGCGGCGATCGACGCGGCCGTGGCCGACGGTGTCCAGGTCATAAACTACTCGATCGGCAACTCGATGGGCGACTACCAGCCCAACAGCCCGATCGGGGACGCCTTCCTCAACGCCTACCTCGCCGGCGTCTTCGTCGCCGCGGCGGCCGGCAACGACGGCATGTCCGGAATGGTCAGCAACGCCGAACCATGGGTGACCACGGTGGGCGCGACGGTGGAGCGTTCCCACGAGGCGACCGTGCGGCTCGGCGACGGCACCCGCATCGTCGGCACGTCGATGGACCAGCTGCCGTCCCGTCGCAGCACCCCCATCGTCTTCGCCGACCAGGCCGGATCGCTCGACGACGGCGCGCAGTACTGCTGGTCGGGAAGCCTCGACCCCGCCAAGGTCAAGGGCAAGATCGTGGCCTGCGACTTCATCGACCCCGTCGACGCGGTGGCGACGGTCAAGGCCGCCGGCGGTGTCGGCGTGGTGCTGTTCCAGTCGACCGGCAACACCCGGCTCAACGTGATCTACGACTTCCCGACCGTCTACCTATGGAGCGCCGAACAGGCGGGCAAGCTCTTCAACTACCTGTGGGCGCACCGTACGGACGGGACCGCGTCGCTGGTCGAGGGCGGCGACGGCAGCAGCCTCGTGGGACTGCCGAGCGTGGCCGGCCTCTCGTCGTACGGCCCCGACCAGGTCCACACCGGACTGCAGAAGCCCGACCTCGTCGCGGACGGCATCGACGTGGTGGCGGCGGTGTCGCCGATGGACGGCGGGCGTCTCTTCGACGCGTACTCGGGTACCTCCATGGCGGCCCCGCACGTGGCCGGCATGGCCGCGCTGCTGCGCGCCCGGCACCCGAAGTGGTCGCCTGGCGCGACCGCCTCGGCCCTGCGCACCACCGCCACCGACACCAAGGGCACGGCCAGCCCGCTGCAGCAGGGCTCCGGCATGCCCCGTACCTCGTCCGCCGACGACCCGGGCCTGGTGATCGAGCCTTCCGCGGCCGAACTGACCGCCTTCGCTTCCGCGGCGACTCCGGACGGCAAGGAGATCAACCTGCCCTCGATCGCGCTGCGCGAGTACGACGGGACGAAGCCGGTGCGCCTCACGCGTCGGCTGACCAACGTCGGCACGCGAACCGAGACGTACACGGCGCGCGTCGAGGGACTGCCCGGTATGAAGGTGACGGTCAGCCCCCGGACGATCTCGGTGAAGCCCGGTGCCACCGCCACGGTGACCATCACGCTGGAGCGCGGCACCGCGACCTGGGACCGCTACACCACCGGTTCACTGGTGTTCACGAGCGCCAAGCACCGGGTGCGGCTGACCGTCGCCGGCCGTCCGTGGGGCTTCACGCCGCGGCCGTACGACGACACGGGAATCGAGTTCGGCCGCACCGGCGGCCAGGGCCAAGGCTTCCTGGAGCCCGGCTTCACCGGACCGCTGACCGGCCGCACCACCGGGTACACCCCCGTGACCTGGACGGACAAGAAGCTCACGACCTCCGTCAGCGGCGGCGTCTTCTCCCCCGGCGGGGTGGGCACCCAAGGCACGAAGATCACCGTGCCGCGCGGCGCGGCCGGACTCGTCGTGCAGACGGCCTCGGACGACCCCAACACCAATCTCGACCTGTACCTCTACAAGGACGGCAAGCTGGTCGACCGGAGCTGGGCGTCGTGGCACAGCAACGAGCGCAGCGTCCGGTTCTTCCCCGAACCCGGCGTCTACACCGCCTACGTGCACGCCCAGACGGCCACGTCACCCGACATTCCCTACCGGCTCGGGGTGACCGTCATCCCTGAGAAGGCCGACCGGCGCAACGCCACCTTGACCACACCGTCCGCGGTGCAGCGGGGCGGGAACGCGCAGGTGACACTGAACCCGGTGGGCCCGCAGCCCGACGTCGAGCAGTGGGCGTACACCGAATTCCGCACCGGCCGAACCGTCGTACCCGGCCTGCTGATCAGTTCCCGCTGACCGCAGACCGATGTGCCGACCGTTCCATGCCGGACCGGGGGCCGGCCTTCCCGAAGGAAGGCCGGCCCCCGGCCGGGCGGCCGCGCAGAGGGTTCCGGGGGCCGCCGTCAGGGGACGACGATGACCGGCCGCTGGGCGCTGCGCGCCAGCCGGTCGGAGATCGGGCGGAAGAGCCGGATGCCGGCCCCGCGCCTGCGGCCGACGATGATGGCGTTCGCCCGGTACTTGCGGCCGGCCTTCTCCAGCTCCTGCGCGACGGCGCCCCTGCGGTGGATGAGCGTCCACGGCAGCCCCGACAGATGGTCCTCGCAGGCGAGCTGCCCCAGCAGCGTGTGCCTGCCGCCGGCGTGCGGCCCGCAGCCGCCGCCCGGGTTCTCGTAGCCGAGCAGCGACGCGACGGGGTTCTCCTTCGCGACGTGGACGATGAGGAGCGCCGCGCCGGTGCGCCGCGCCATTCCGGCCGCGTACGACAGCGCCCGCCTGCTGGGGGCCGAGCCGCTGTACCCGACGAGCACCCCGTACTTGTCGACGCTCGTACGACTGGCGCCCGTCGCGGGAGCCGGTTCCCCGGCGGTGGACGACCGCGCCAGGGGATCGTCGCCGACAGGTTCGGGAACGCCATGGCCTGCCATGAGAAACCTTTCGGGGGTGAACGGGAGACGGCCTCGGGAACCGGAGGCGGTCACACGAGGACGACCGGGCATCCACCGCTTCCGACCGGCGCCGCCCGCGAAGTGTGACAACCCCGGCACCGCGGGACGGGGCGGCGCGCCCGGTGACGCCGCGTTCCCCGGGGTGTGTCACACGCGCGCAGGACGTCCGGTCTCAGTGGAGGAAGCAGAGCCCTGTCCCCGGGAATGTGAGGAAGCGTGCCGTGAGCGAGGAAGCGGTTCCCGGACGGCGCGGCACGGCGCGCGCCGCGGGGACGGGAGCGGCGTGAGCGCGCCGCAGACCGCCGCCACGGCGTGGCGGCGGCGGATGGTCGCCCGCGTCGCCGACGAGAAGCACCGCACCGCCACCGCGCTGGAGCTCTTCTTCGACCTCTGCTTCGTGGTGGCCGTCGCGCAGACGTCCGCCGCGTTCGAGGAGGAACTGGCCGCAGGGCACGTCGGGCGCGGTGTCCTCGGCTACGCGCTGGTGTTCTTCGCGATCTGGTGGGCGTGGATGAACTTCACCTGGTTCGCCTCCGCCTACGACACCGACGACATCCCGTACCGCCTGCTCACCGTCGTGCAGATCAGCGGCGCCCTCGTCATGTCCGCGGGCACGGCGGCCGCCCTGCAGCACGGCGACTACACCGTCATCACCTGGGGCTACGTCGTCATGCGGCTCGCCATGGTCAGCCAGTGGCTGCGGGCTGCCGGCGCCGACCCCGAGCGGCGCCGGTGCTGTCTGCGGTACGCCGCGGGGATCCTGGTGGTGCAGACCGGCTGGCTGGCGCACCTGGTGGTGCCGGGCGACATCCGCCTCCCGGCGCACGCGATACTCGCCCTGGCCGAACTCGCCGTTCCCGTGTGGGCCGAGCGGGTGGCCCACACCACCTGGCACCCGCGCCACATCGCCGAGCGCTTCGGCCTGTTCACCCTCATCGTGCTGGGCGAGTCCATCACGGCCGCCGCCGGGGCGGTACGCACCGCCCTCGACACCGACGCGACGTTCGGCGACATCGCCACGCTGGTGCTGGGCGGCACCCTCACCGTCTGCGCCCTGTGGTGGCTGTACTTCGCCCAGAACGCCTCCCGCCGCCTCAACAGCTTCACCACGGCCACGTTGTGGGGCTACGGCCACTACGCGGTCTTCGCCTGCGCCGCGGCCGTGGGTGCCGGACTCGCCGTCAACGTCGCCCAGGCGACCGGGCACGGCCATCTGGGCGCCCACGGCGTGGCGGCCGCCTACACGGTGCCCGTCGCCGGGTTCGTCCTGTCCGTGTGGCTCCTGCACCGCCGGACCGCCGGGCACCCCACCGCGCCCGACGTGGTGCACGCGCTCGCCGCGGCGGCGATCCTCGCCGCCACGTTCACCCCTGCCCCGGTGCTCGTGACCGGCGTCGCGGCCGCGCTCCTGGTCGCCGCGACCTGCGTCCCGGTCGGGCGCGGCAGCCCGCGGGCAGCGGCGCCCTGAACGGGCGGCGCCGACGGAACCCACCCTGCGGCAACCGCGTCCAACCGCCATGACCACCAGGCACTTCGCACGCACCGCCGCCCTCGCGGCCGCTGCCGCCGCCCTCGCCGCCGCCCTCGCGGGCTGCGCCAACCGGGACGCAGGCCGGGACGCCCCCCGCGTGGCGCTCCCCACTGCCCCTGCTCCGTCCGTCCGGTTCCCGACCGCCCCGGCCCCGACCTCCATCCCTTACGAGCTGTACACCCACTGCGGGATCGACGAGGCCCTCATCGGCTCGACGTACTTCGAGGCGGAGACCCCGCTCTCCGGCGGCGCCTTCAACCCCCCGCCGGACTGGGACAACCCCACGCAGCGGGGCACGATGACGCTGCTGTCACCGACGTCGGCGGTCTTCACCGACCCCGCGGGCCACGAGGTGCGCTTCCGCGCACGGGTGGGGGCGGACGACTTCAAGCGCGTGTGCCAGTAGCGGCCGTCATCGCACGGCCCAGGTCGCGAAGATGTGGAGCGCCGCCTCGATCCGGGCCCTCTCGCCCTCGCCGGGCTCTCCCGCGAACCGGACGAACACCACGGAGGAACCGGGGTCGCCCGCGACGAGCAGCGTCAGCGGCACGCGGCCCGACAGAGGGTAGGCGTACCAGCCGTCGTGCCGCTCGGCGTCCGTCGCCGGGAGGGCCGCGTCGATCGCCTGCCAGTCCCGGTCGTCGAACCCGTACCCCGTGAAGTGCGCCACCGACTCGCACAGGGGCCGCAGGTTGGTCTCGATGACCCAGCTCCCGGTGAAGACCCGGTCGTCGTCCCCCGTGGTCAACTCTCGTCCCCCCGCGCCCTCGTCCTGAGGTAACCATTGTGGACCGCGCTCAGCAGTACGTGTTCCAGCCGGAGCGGTAGCCGTCGCGGTAGCCGCGGCGGTATTCGGAGTTCCAGCTCTGGGGGCGGTAGGAGTCCCATTGGTTCCGGCAGCGCGGGCGTGAGCGGGCGTCGTACCGTCCGTCGTCCCGGCCGTCGCGGTAACCGCGCCAGTACCGGTCGCCCGCCAGTGGGGCGAGGGTGCCCGCCGCCTGCGCCTGGACCGTGCCAGCCGTGACATGGCCGGCGGTCGCGGCCTGCGCGGGCGCCGCCGGCAGGACCGCCAGGGCTCCCACGGCCACCGGGCCTGCGAGCAGTGCGAGAAATCGCTGTGCGCGCATGGCTGTTTCCCCTCTCGGAAGCGTACGGGGGTGGTGCCTCGTCCCTGGTCAGGCTCAAATCCACAATTTTAGGCGTGCCATTGGGGAGCGGCGGGGCACCGGCTCGAGGGCGGGTCTCGCCCACAGACGACCGTATCGAGCCGGGTTCATCATGTCCACTTATGGAGTAATTAGCACCAATTATTCCTGCGTGCACACCCTCCGTGCCCCCTCCGTCACCTTTTGGCCTCCCGATAGGGTCGGCCCCCTGCCATCTGCCGGAATCCGGGGAGAGGAAGCCGTCTTGAGCGCAGCGAACGAGGGCCAGGACAGCAAGGCCGATCGCGGACGCACCACCTCGCGCGTGCGCGGCATGCTCATCGGGCTGACCCTCGGCGAGACCACCGGGGCGGCACGCGGCACGCTGCCCGCCACGGGCCCGCTGCGCGCCGGCGTCTGCACCCAGTTGGCCTGTTTCACCGTCGAGGGCTCCATCCGCGCCCTGGTCCGCGGGAGCCACAAGGGCATCTGCCATCCCCCGTCGGTGCTCTGGCACGCGTACTGCCGCTGGGCCGCGATCCAGGGCATCGACCGCGACCGGCTGACCCAGCACTGGGGCACGTGGGCGGGCGCGGGCTGGCTGGCCGGCTGGCTGGCCGGGATCCCCGTGCTGGCCGAGCGGCGCGGTACGGCGCCGGCGACCGTCAAGGCGCTGTCCCGGCCGGAGCAGGGCACCGTGGACAAGCCCACGACGGCCAGCCGCGGCTGGCATGCCCTCGGCCGCACCCTGCCCATCGCCGCCCTCGGCGAGCCGGCGGCGGTCAAGAGCTGGGACGCGCACGCCCGCGACGTCGCCGCGCTCACCCATGGGGACCCCGCCGCGCAGGCCGCCACGTCCCATGCGACCGTCCTGGCCCGGCACGTCCTGGCCGGGGAGGAGATACGAGGCGCCCTCCAAGACGGCCTGACGGCGCTGCGGGCCTCCGAGCGGGTCACGGTCATCACCGATGACGAACACGCGTGTCTGCGAGCCGTGTTGGACGAGGCCGTCGCCCACCCCGCCGACCCGGCCCGCCTCGCCCGGCTCGCCCCCGACTCCACCGCGCCCTCGGCGCTCCTGGGCGGCCTCTACGCCGCCGCGTCCTTCCCGGAGCGCGCGGACCTCGTCGCGGCGCTGCGCTTCGCGGCCGCCGCGCCGGACGGCGAGTCCGTCGCCACCGTGACCGGCGCGTTCCTCGGCGCGGCGCACGGCTTCGAGGCCTTCCCGGTGGACGTGGTGAGCCGCCACGAACTGGTGTGGGTCGTCGACACCCTGGCCCGCGACCTCGTCGCCGAGAACCTCGACGGCCCGAGCGGCAGCGAGTACGTACCGGGCTGGGACCCCCACTGGCGGGACCGCTACCCCGGCTGGTGACGCGGCCTCAGGCTTTCGTCCCAGGGCAGCGGCTCCGGCCGCCGGTACCACCACCAGCTCCGCCCGCCCGTGTCGTCGCCGCCGGCGATCTCCCGGGCGAGGAGGCGTTCCGGGTCCTCGACGGTGTGGGTCACGAACAGCCGGTCCAGCTCGGCCAGCGCGTTCCGGAGCGGTTCCGCGGCCTCCGACGGCAGCGCGGCTGCGGCTTCCGCGAGTTCGTCGCGGGCCTCGAGGCGCCAGCCGTAGACGTCGGCCGGGCACCATCCCGCGGGCCGCCACCCGTCGGCCATCATCCGGACGAGCTCTTCCCAGGCCGCGAGGGGACGGCCCGCATCCGCCGGCCCGTCCTGGGACCCTGCCTCACTGAAGGCGTCGGCGACGGGAGTGGCTGTCCCCAGATCCTCGACTGCCTCCGGGATGCGTATGACCCGCACGTGCGGGAGTCGGGCCACCGGCGCCTCCAACGCGTCCACGATGAACTCGTCGGGGTCGTCGGTGTCGCCCACCCTGGCCCGCGTCACGACTCCCTCCGGTGTCGCCACCCAGAAGGCACTGGGCCGGACGCCCTCCGCCGCGAACAGGACCGGCGTGCGCAGCACTTCCGCGACCTCGGCGGCGAGGGCGTGCTCGGCGGGCCGGTCCGCCGTCACGGCGGCCAGGACGTAGATGTCCAGCGACAGCGCCACGTCACCGAACCGCTCCCCTGTGGTGCACGACACCAGCGCCTCCCAGTCGCGCTCGATCACGCCGTCGGCGGCGATGTCGACCTCGCTCGGCGGCACGCCGAAGACCCGCGCCAGGGCAACGGCCACCGCTTCGTCGGAGGGCCGGTCGACGAGGTGGAGGATGTACATCGGCCCGTCCTGTCCCAGGGGGAGGAAGTCCGCCGGGCACGCACCGAAGTGCGTGCCCGGCGTGCGGCCGTCAGCCGCCGGGGGTGGGGTCCGGCGCCGGGACCGTGCGCTGGTGCGGCAGCGTTATCGCCTCGGGCTGCTCCTGACGCAGCACCACGTTCCGCGTCGGGAAGGAGATCTCGATGCCCTCCTCCTGGTAGCGGCGGTGCAGGCGCTTGATGAACTCGTGCTTGATCCGGTACTGCTCCCCGTACTCCGACGTCCGCAGGATCACCGAGAAGTCGATCCGGGACTCGCCGAAGGTGTGGAAGCGGACGACCGTCTCGTGCTCGGGGATGCCGCCCTCGACGTGGGCCATGACCTCGCCCGCGACCTCGATGGTCACCCGCTCCACGTGCTCGAGGTCGTTGCCGTAGCCCACGCCCGCCTGGACGATGAGCGACATCTGCTGCTCGGGCTGGTGGAAGTTGGTGGCGATCGCGCTCGCGAGCTTGGCGTTGGGGATGATCACCAGGTTGTCCGACAGCTGGCGCACCACGGTGTTGCGCCAGTTGATGTCGACGACGTAGCCCTCCTCGCCGCTGCTGAGACGTATGTAGTCCCCGGGCTGCACGGTCTTGGACGCGAGGATGTGGACGCCCGCGAAGAGGTTGGCGAGGGTGTCCTGCAGGGCCAAGGCGACGGCGAGACCGCCGACGCCGAGGGCGGTGATCAGGGGCGTGATGGAGATCCCCAGGGTCTGCAGCAGGACCAGGAATCCCATCCCCAGCACGACGACACGGGTGATGTTGACGAAGATCGTCGCGGAGGCCGCGACCCCGGACCGGGCCAGCGCCAGCGACCGTACCGTCTCGGCGACCATGCGGCCCGCGGCGACCGTGGCCGCCAGGATCAGCACCGCCACGAGCACCTGGTTGACGGTGCGGTCGACGATGCGGGTCAGCGGCAGCGCCGCGGCGGCCACCCAGGCGCCCGACGCCAGTGCGGCCCACGGCACGACGGTGCGCAGGGCGGCGACGACGATGTCGTCACCGCCCCACCTCGTCGCGCTGGCCCGCTCGCCCAGCCACTTCAGGGCCAGCCGCAGCAACAGCCCCGCCAGGGCGCCGGCGGCGATCGCGGCACCGGCGACGATCAGGTCGTGCAGCGTGAGGGCGCGGTTCACCGGTCGCCTCCCCACGTGCGTACGGATTCACGCACGGGGCGCGGGGGGTGGTGTGTCGTCACTGGTCGCCTCATCGTTCGGGGACGTTCGGGGGATGCTCGGGGAAGTCGCGCCGAACAGGCGTTGTCCAGGCGCGAGGTGACACATCCTGCCGCAGCGGCGACGCCGTCCGCATTCGGCCCCCACCCCGGCGGCCCGATCCCGCCAAGGTCGCCGCGGCCGGACGCACCGCCGGCAGGTGTGCCGGTATCCTTCCTGGTCACGATGCCCATCGCCCTTCGGCGTTGGCGGCGTTCCCGGTGAGGACTCCCCCTTGGCACCACGCTTCGACACCGCCCGCTTCCACGTGGCCACCGGCCCCGCGGCGCTCTTCGCGCGGGTGCGGCACGTGCTGCGCGAGCCCGTACGGCTCACCGCGCGCGGCCCGCACGTGACCGAGCGCCTGGAGCGCCGCGGAGCACCCGTCGAGGCGCTGCTCGCCTTCGACCCCGCGACCTGGGAGCTGGTCTCCGCGGAGGTGCGGACCGACACCGGGCGGTGGGTCAAGGCGACGTGGCGTGTCCGGGCGGCCGGACAGGACTGGTGGGCGGTGATCGGGTTCGGCGACACCCTGGTCACCGTCATCGCCGTGGCGCCGCACCGCCGGGGGCTCGGGGACGACATCGTGCGCGAGGGCCCGCTCCACGCGCGCGTGGCGGCCGTCAACGAGGCCCTCATGGCGGAGGGGTGAACCGACCCGACGCGGTCCGGCCCCGCCCCCGGGGATCGTGGGGGCGGGGCCGGGCGCGCCGGCTACCGGGTCACCGTGCCCGCGGGGGCCGGGGCGTACCCGGCGGGGCGGGTGGTGAAGGTGCCGCGGCCCTGGGTGCGGCTGCGCAGGCGGGTCGCGTAGCCGAACAGTTCGGCCAGCGGCACCGTCGCCGTGACGACCGCCGTGCCGGAGCGCGTCGTCGAGCCCGTGACGCGGCCGCGGCGGGCGGCGAGGTCACCGAGGACGGTGCCCACGGCGGCGTCGGGGACGGTGACCGTGAGCTCGACGACCGGTTCGAGCAGGGCCATGACGCCGCTGCGCAGCGCCTCCCGGAGCCCGAGGCGGCCCGCGGTGCGGAAGGCCGTCTCGGAGGAGTCGCGGGAGTGCGTGGCGCCGTCGGTCAGGGTGACCCGCACGCCCGTGACGGGGTGGCCGCCGAGGGGGCCCTCGACGAGGGCGTCCCGGCAGCCGGCCTCGACCGCGCGGACGAACTCCTTCGGCACCCGCCCGCCGACGACCGTCGAGACGAACGCGAACGCGGACTCCCCGTACGGCTCGACGTCCAGGACGACGTGCGCGAACTGCCCCGCGCCGCCCTCCTGCTTGACGTGCCGGAAGACCAGCCCCGGCACGCCGCGCACGAGCGTCTCCCGGTAGGCGACCTGCGGCCGTCCGACGCGGACGTCCAGTCCCCGCTCGCGGCGGATCTTCTCCACCGCGACCTCCAGGTGCAGTTCGCCCATGCCGGACAGGACGGTCTGGCCCGTCTCGGGGTCGGTCCGCACGGCCAGCGAGGGGTCCTCCTCGGCCAGCCGGGCCAGGGCCACCGCCAGGCGGTCGGTGTCGGTGTTGCGGGCGGCCTCGACCGCGACGAAGACGACGGGCTCGGCGACGGACGGCGGTTCGAGGACCAGGGGTGCCCCCGGGGCGCACAGGGTCGCGCCCGCGGCGGCGGACTTGATCCCGACCACCGCGACGATGTCCCCGGCGACCGCGGCGTCGACGTCGACGTGCCGGTCGGCCTGCACCCGCAGGATCCGGCCGATCCGCTCGGTGCGTCCGGCGCGCGTGTCCAGCACGGCGTCCCCCTTCCTGATCGTCCCCTCGTACACCCGCAGGTAGGTCAGCCGCCCGGTGGCGGTGACGTTCACCTTGAACACCAGCGCCGCGAACGGCGCCGCAGGGTCGGCCGCCTGACGTACCGCCGGGACGTCCAGCGGCGACGGCAGGTAGTCGACGACGGCCTCCAGGAGCGGTTCGATCCCGCGGTTGCGGTACGCCGAGCCGCACAGCACCACGACGCCGTCGCCCGACAGCGTCAGGTCGCGCAGCGCGGAGCGCAGCGTCGCCTCCGGCAGCACCGACCGTTCGCAGAACTCCTCGAACGCGGCCGGGTGCAGCTCCGCCACCGTCTCCTCCAGCGCACGGCGGCGCCGCAGCGCCTCCTCGCGCAAGTCCTCCGGCACCGGGCCCTCGGCGTACGTGCCGTGGCCGTCGGCCCACACCAGGGCGCGCATGCGCAGCAGGTCCACGACGCCCGTGAAGCCGTCCTCACGCCCGATCGGCAGCTGAACGACGAGCGGCACGGTGTGCAGCCGTTCGCGCAGCGAACCGACGGCGGCGTCGAGGTCGGCGCCGGCGCGGTCCAGCTTGTTGACGAACGCGATCCGCGGCACGCCGTGCCGGTCGGCCCGCCGCCACACCGACTCGCTCTGCGGCTCCACGCCCGCGACGGCGTCGAAGACGGCGACCGCGCCGTCCAGGACGCGCAGGGAGCGCTCCACCTCGTCGGAGAAGTCGACGTGGCCCGGGGTGTCGATCAGGTTGAGCCGGTGGCCGTCCCAGTCGCAGCTCACGGCGGCGGCGAAGATGGTGATGCCGCGGTCGCGCTCCTGCGGGTCGAAGTCGGTGACGGTCGTGCCGTCGTGGACCTCGCCGCGCTTGTGGGTGGCGCCGGTGAGGTAGAGGATCCGTTCGGTGACGGTGGTCTTGCCCGCGTCGACGTGGGCGAGGATGCCCAGGTTGCGGACGGCGGTCAGCGGATTGACGGTGCGCATGGCCCGGTGGCCTTTCGGGTGATCCGGAGAGTGGGCGGCGCGATTCCCGGACGGGACGGCCCGCGTGCGGGCCGTGGGGATGCCCCCGTGCACGTCGGACCGGGTCGCGGCAGGGCGTACCCGGCCGCCGGCTCCGCTGGTGCGGTTGCGGGTGTGCGGGGGTCAGATGGTCGTCGCGGACTTCCGGTGCCGGCCGCGCAGCGGGCACCGGGCCTGCGAAGACACCAGGATCACCTCATGGCGTGACGGGGGCACGACGGCTGCGGTGCGGTAACGCACGGCCGGGCTCCCTTCGTCCGTCACGGAGCGCGCCACGGTGTCGGGCGGCGCGCGATCAACGCGAGTGTAGTGAGCGGGACGGGATGGGGGCACCGGGTTTTTCCGGGGAGGCCCGCACCGTCCCGGCCGCCGCCGCATCGGCGCGCCCCCGACGGTTACCGGTGCCACGACATCAGCGCGTGCGGACCGTGAGCAGCGGCACGAGAGGGCGTGCGCGACCCGTGCACCCGGCTCCCCGCCCCGGTCCACGGAATCCGGTCGAGGACCGGTGCCGCCCGGCGACAGGTGCGGATCGAGCGGGCTTCACGCGCCCTGCGGAGTTGTGCCGCCACGGGCCGCGCGCTACCTGACGGAAGGCCATCAGGGCCCGCTGCGCGGGCCCCTCGGACGCAGGCTCCGCCCCCGCGCCACCGCCGTTGCGGCGGGCCCAGGACGGTCAGGCCCCCACCGCCACCGGCACCCGCACGCGTGCTCCGTCCGGGTCCCGGCCCGGCGGAACCCTTCCCCCGGCTTCACCGCCACAGACGCGGGGAGCAGCGTGCCGGTACGACCACTCCGCACGGACACGGTCCGCAGCCTGGACGGCGTGCGCCGACCGGGAGCCACGCGGCCCGCGCCGCGCCGTGACGGGCCAGGACGAACCGGAAAGGCCCACCTGCCGGTTGGGCCGCGTCATGCCGGGAGGCAGGCCCTCGGGAGCCACCCGGAGCTCAGCCGCTGGACGAACCGCAGGCGCCCGGCCAGGCGTAGCCGGGCAGCAGGTGCCGCCAGCGGGCCGGGGCGGAGGGGCCGGCGAGGCGGCAGAGCACGGCGGTGCGGTGGTGGACGTCCGGGTCCCAGAGGCGGACCGTGCCGTCGTTGCCGGCGCTGGCCACGGTCGCGCCGTCGGGGCTGAAGGCTACGCTCCACGCGGCGCGGGTGTGCCCGGTGAGGGTGGCGGTCAGGCTCCGTGCCGCCGGGTCCCACAGCCGTACGGTGCGGTCGTTGCCGCTGCTGGCGAGGGTGCGGCCGTCGGGTGAGAAGGCGACGCCCCGGACGGACCCGGTGTGGCTGGTGAGGACCCCTGCGGCGCGGGCCCGCGGGACGTCCCACAGGCGGACGGTACCGTCGTTGCCGCCGCTGGCGAGGGTCCGGCCGTCCGGGGCGAAGGCGACGCCGCGCACGGAACCGGTGTGACCGGTCAGGACCGTCGCGCGGCGCCCCGTCGCGGGGTGCCACAGGCGGAGCGTCAGGTCGTCGCTGCCGCTGGCCAGCAGTCGGCCGTCGCGGCTGAAGGCGAGGCAGTTCACGAAGTCGGTGTGACCGGTCAGGACGGCCGCGCGGCGCCCGGTCGCGGTGTCCCACAGGCGCACCGTGCGGTCGGCGCCGCCGGTCGCGAGGGTGTGCCCGTCGGGGCTGAAGGCGAGCGCGAAGACGGCGCCGTCGTGGCCGCGCAATATGGCGCGGCTCCGCCGGGTCCGGGTGTCCCACAGCCGTACGGTGCGGTCGGCGCCCGCGGAGGCGAGCAGCCGGCCGTCGGGGCTGAAGGCGACGTCGTAGACGGGGCCGCTGTGCCCGGTGAGGGTGGACGCGGGGGCGTGGCGCGCCATGTCCCAGACCCGTACGGTGCCGTCGCCGTCGGCCGAGGCCAGGGTGCGCCCGTCGGGGGCGTAGGCGGCCTTCCACACCTCGGTGACGGGTGAGGCGCCCAGCGTGCTGCGGCTGAGGTCCCACAGGACGACGGTGCGGTCGAAGCCCGCGGTGGCGAGGAGGTCGCCGTGGGCGGCCACGGCGACGGACAGCACGTAGTCGGTGTGGCCGGTGAGGGTCTCGACGGGCAGGTGGGTGTGGACGTCCCAGCGGATGACGGTGCCGTCGCCGCCCGCGGAGACGACCGTGTGGCCGCCGGGCCCGAAGGCGAGCCCGTTCACGTCGTCGTCGTGCCCGGCGAGGGTGGTGGTGCGGCGCGGCGCGGCGACGTCCCGCAGCCGCACGGTGCGGTCGGCGCCGCCGCTGGCGAGGGTGCGTCCGTCCGGGCTGAAGGCGAGGGCGAGCACGTCGCCGCTGTGGTCGCGCAGCACGGCCGTGCTCCGGCGGGTCCGGGTGTCCCACAGGCGCACCGTGCGGTCGGCGCCCGCGGAGGCGAGCGTCCGGCCGCCGGGGCGGTAGGCCAGCGCGAGGACCTCGTCGGTGTGCCCGGTGAGGACGGCCTTCCGGCGTCCGGTCGCGGCGTCCCACAGCCGTACGGTGCCGTCGGCTCCGGCCGAGGCCAGCGTGCGGCCGTCGGGTGCGAATGCCACCGCGCGTACGGGTCCTTGATGTTCCGTCAGCACGACGACCGTCCGGCGCTCCGGTACGGACCACAGCCGCAGGGTGCCGTCGGAGCTCGCCGAGGCGAGCAGCCGGCCGTCCGGGGAGAAGGCGACCGACCGGACGGGCCCGCGGTGGCCGGTGAGGACGCCCGCCGCGGTCCGTCCGGCGACGTCCCACAGCCGTACCGTCCGGTCGGAGCCCGCCGACGCCAGCAGCCGGCCGTCCGGGGAGAACACCACGGCGTTCACGGCGGCCGTGTGGCCGGTCAGCCGCCCGGCGAAGGCGTTGGCCTGGGTGCTCAGCAGGGCGCTGCGGGCCTCGGTGGTGGGGGCGGTGCGGTAGGCGGCCTCGGCCAGCAGCATCGCGGCCTCCGGCCGCCCGGCGGCCAGTTCGGCGGAGCGGGCGGCCATCGCCTGGGAGAGCGCCGTGGCGCGCTGCCGGTCGGCGCCGAGCCGCTGCTCGACGGCGACGCCGCCCGCCAGTACCGCCAGCACCAGCAGGACGGCGAGCACGACCAGCCCGGTCCGCTGCTGCCGGGCCCGGCGCCGTACGAGGGTGCGCCGCAGGTCCTCCTCGCGGGCGGCCGCGGCGAGGAAGTCCGCCTCCACGGGGCCGAGTTCGCCGTCGCGGCGGCCGGGGCCCGCAGCCCACTCGCGGGCGGCGGCCAGTCGTGTGCCGCGGTGGAGCAAGGCGGGGTCGCGGCCCTCGCGTTCCCATTCGCGGGCGGCCGCGGCGAGTTGCTGGTGCAGCAGGAGGTCGGCGCGGGCGGTGTGGATCCAGGTGCGCAGGCGCGGCCAGGCCCGCAGCAGCGCCTCGTGGACGATCTCGACGTGGTCGGTGCCGACGGTCAGCAGGCGCGCGGCGACGAAGGAGTCGAGCGCGGTGCGGGCGGCGGCGGTGTCCGGCAGCCCGTCCAGCAGGTCGGCGGTGTCGCGGGGGCGCCGCGACTGCTCGTTGTCCTCGCCGACCCGCACCAGCCGCAGCAGCATTCTGCGGGCGGCCAGTTGCTCGGCCGGGGACAGGGCGGTGAACAGCGCCTCGGCGGCGGTGGCGACGGAGCCGTGGATGCCGCCCGCCGCGAGGTAGCCCTCGACGGTCATGGTGCGGCCCGTGCGCTGCCGCCAGGTGGCCATCAGGGCGTGCGCGAGCAGCGGCAGCGCCCCGGGGTCGCCGCCGGGCCGGACGGCACCCGCCGGGTGCCCCGGGGAGTCCGGCGACTCCGCGGCGCCCAGGTCCCGCAACAGGACCTCCACCAGGCCCGGTTCGAGCTCGGTGCCCTCCTCGCGCGCCGGGCGCACGATGCATTCGCGCAGCTCGTCCGGGCTCATCGCGCCCAGCGCGAACAGCCCGTCGCTGATGACGGGGACGAGCGCGGGGTACTCCAGGCAGCGTCCGGTGACGTCGGCCCGGATCCCGAGGACGACGAGGGCGTCACCGGTCGCGGCGAGCCCGGTGAGGGCGGCGATGAAGGAGCGCCGCTCGGCCTCGTCGTCGCAGAGCGTGAACGTCTCCTCGAACTGGTCCACCACAACGACGCATCCTCCGCGCGGCGCGGCGACGAGGGCGGCGGCACGCGCGGAGGGCGGCCCCTGTTCGCCCGGGTCCTGCGGCGTTCCGCCCGCAGCAGGCTCCAGAGCCTGCTCCAGCGCGTGCCCGAGGGAGTCCAGGGGCCGCGCGGTGGGGGTGCAGAAGGCGACCGGCCACCGGCCGTACGGGCCGTCGGCCAGGGCGGGGAGCAGCCCGGCCCGCAGCAGCGAGGACTTCCCGGCCCCGGAGGGGGCGACCACGGCCAGCGGGCCCTGGCCGGCCCGTCGTCCGAGGCGTTCCACCAGGTCCGCGACGGCCCGTTCGCGGCCGAAGAAGCGCCCCGCGTCCTCGGTGCCGTAGGCGGACAGCCCGGGATAGGGGCAGGGCGACGCCTCGTCATCGGCCCCTGACAGTCGGGTACTTCGCGGCCCGGACTCGGGCGGCAGCAGGGCGAGCAGTGTCCCGCCGGCCTCCAGCGCCTCGTCGCAGCGCCGGGCGACGTCGGCGTTGACCGGCTTGCCGCCCGTCTCGATCTTGCTCAGGTACCCCTTGCTGTAGTGGGTGCGCCGGGCCAGCGCCGACAGCGACAGGCCGCGCTCCAGGCGCAGTTCGCGCAGTGCCGGGCCGAAGGGCTCGGTCGGCCTGTGTGGTGTCCGGTCCATCCCGTCCCCGCCGCGTACGGCGCGGAGGGCGCCGTTCCCTGTCCCCGGCCGCCTGACCGGCGTGCCCGTCGGAAGGTGAGGAGTGCGCGGGGCGGGGCGTGGTTCCCAGGGTCGCGGGCGAAGGGGTGCGCACGGTCGAGAAATGGCCACGGGCCGGCGGGCCCCACCGCCCCCGTGAGCGGTGGGACCACGCCGCCCGTGGCGGACCGGGGTCGCTCAGATCGCGCCGCCCGGGGCGCCGCAGCTCGGCACGCCGGACAGCCAGGCGTCGCCGCGCATGTAGATGTTGCTGATCCAGCCCTGGTACTCCGGCAGGTACGACCAGGCGTCGTTGGTGTACCCCTCGGACGTCACCGACTCCGCGTGCTTCTGGCAGGACACCGCGACGTTGGTCGGACCGGCGAGCCGGACCACCACGGCGGACCCGGTGGCCGGGTAGGCGTGGACCGCCACGCCGGTGCCCCAGGTGCCGTACGGGCTCGCGCCGGCCGGTGTGGAGGTGCCCTTGCCGTCGCAGGCGGGGACCCCGGCCAGCCAGGCGTCGCCGCGCATGTAGATGTTGGTGACCCAGCCGCCGTACTGCGGCAGGTAGGACCAGGCGTCGTTGGTGTACCCCTCGGACGTCACGGTCTGCGCGTGCGTCTGGCAGCTCACGGCGACGCTCGTCGGGCCGGCCAGCCGGGCCACCGTGGTGCCGGTGGTCGTGGACGGTTCCGAGCGGACCGCCACGCCGGTGCCCCAGGTGCTGTAGGCGCCGCCCTGCCAGACGTCGCCGCCGCCCCCGGAACCGGTCTGCGGGTCGTAGGCGGAGCCGGTGCAGGCGGGCACCTCGGGCAGCCAGGCCGGCCCCCTCAGGTAGATGTTGCTGATCCAGCCGCCGCGGTTGGACAGGTACGTCCAGGCGTCGTTGGTGTAGCCCTCGGCGGTGACGGTCTCCCCGTGCTGCTGGCACGTGGCGTACACCAGGTCCGGCCCGGACAGCCGGGTCACCAGTGCCGCCGCCTTGTTGGGGTGCTGCCGTACGGCCACGTCGGTGCCCCAGGTGACCTGGAGGCTGCCGTCGTAGCCGGGCGGCTCCGTGAAGGGGCCGCCCTGCGGCATGCGCGCCACCCCGACCAGGCGGTTGTTGTCGATGCGCGCGTTGATGTCGATCACCCGGACGGGGTGCTGCGACTGGTACGCCTCCACGACGTAGCCGCCGCCGAGGTAGAGCATCACGTGGCTGATGCTGTCGACCGTGCCGCCGACCCCGGTGAACACGATGTCCCCCGGCTCCAGGTCGGAGACGGCCGGCTTGCCGCCCCCGCTGCCGTGCACCGCCTGGTAGGTGCGCCCGGCGCTCTGGTACATCGACTTGGCGGTGCCGCCGCCGAGGATGTCCCACCCGACGGCCTTGTACCAGGCCCAGCGGACGAACCCCGAGCAGTCGAAGCCGCGGGTGTACGGGTCGTTCCAGGTCTCTTCCAGGTCGTGGATGTCGATGGTGCCGTAACTGGCGCCGGGCGCGGGGCCGTGCCCGCCACCCCAGGTGTACAGCGTGCGGTTGCGCCACTCCTGGCAGGCCGCGTCCGCGGCCCGGTGCGCCTCGTCGGAGGCGATGCCCTGCAGGCTGCACCAGTTCTGCTCCCCGGTCCCGGCCGCGCGGGCGGCGGCGGCCGGGACGAGCGCGAGGAGCAGGGCGGTCACCACGGCGGCGACCAGCCCGCCTCCCCAGCGTCGTGCTCTCATGCGGTCTTCCCCCAAAGACGGGGCGGCGCCCGGCGCCGCCCTCGGTCGCGTGTCGGCCCTCACGGTGACCCCTGACGGACCGCCGGCACCAGGGGTTTCCCGTTTCCTCTTCGCCTCCCGGCCGGAGAACCCCTGGTGGGCGGGGTCGGCCGCGCCGGACCGACCGGATCTCGGGGAGGCGCTGTCCGAACGCGCGGAGGGCGGTCGGGCCGTACAACCGCGTATGCGGTCGCGTTCAGCCGGGTTGGAAGAACGCGAGCATCTTCTTGCCGGCGTCCGGCGACATCAGCAGTTCCTGGATGTCCGCGGACATCCGGGCGGCAGCGCCGGTGCGTTCGAACATCTCGCGCTCGTACTCCCTGACGGCGGCGGGGAAGTCGTCCGGGTGCGCGGCCAGCGCGAGACCGAGCAGGGCGCCGTCGAGCAGCGCCATGTTGGCGCCCTCCCCCACCGGCGGCATCAGGTGCGCGGCATCGCCGACCAGCGTGACGTCCGGCGTCGACGGCCAGGTCAGGCCGACCGGGAGGGTGCTGATCGACCTCGGGACGACCGTGTCGTCGCAGGCCGCGATCAGCGCGGTGAACTGCGGGTCCCAGCCGGGGAGCAGGTCGATCAGCCGCGCCCGCGCGGCGGCCGGGTCGTCGAACGGGATCCCGCTGGTGGCGAACCAGTCCTCGGGGGTGTTGTAGAAACTGAGGCCGATGCGGACGCGGCCGTCGCCGTTGCGCTGCGCCGCCAGGGACAGTCCGTTGCCGAGCACCCAGTAGTTGCCGCGCCCGACCATCGCCGCGAGGTCGGGGTGCGTGCGGTCGATGTCGGGGATGCCGACCTCGACGACGTTCTGGCCTATGTGCGCCGGGCGGGCGTCGGTGAGCAGCGGGCGGACGCGGGACTGCGCGCCGTCCGCGCCGACCAGCAGGTCATACGTCGCGCTGCTGCCGTCGGCGAAGTGCAGCAGGCCGTTGTCGGCGGACGTGAACGCGTGCCCCCAGCGCACCACGTCGTCGGGGAGGGAATCCAGCAGCAGGTCGCGCAGGTCGGCGCGGTCGACCTCGGGTCGCGCGAGCGGGGCGTCGTCGGGCGTGTCCTCCTGGAGCAGCAGGGTGCCGTCCGGCTCGAGAAGACGCATGTCCTGGCCTTCACCACGGGCGATCGCGTGGAACCGGTCGATCAGACCGGCCTCGCGCAGCGCCCGCTGGCCGGAGTGGATGTCGAGCATGCCTCCCTGACCGCGCGCACCGCGTGACGACTCTCGTTCGTACACGACGCAATCCATGCCGTTCACGTGCAGCACCCGGGCGAGAGCCAGGCCGCCGAGGCCCGCTCCGACGATGGCGATGGTCATGGCCGCTTCTCCTTCGATACACCGTACTGACCGATACACTGTATCGGTCCGAGGCGATGTATGGTGAGCGGCATGTTGGTGTGGGAGAGGCCGGAGCCACCGAATCGACCTGTGCCCGCCCCGTTGAGCCGGGAGCGGATCGTGCGGGCGGCGATCCAACTGGCCGACGCGGAGGGCCTGGACGCGGTGTCGCTGCGCAAGGTCGCCACCGCACTGGACGTCCGTCCGATGCGGCTGTACGGCTACATCGCGAGCAAGGAGGAGTTGTTCGACCTCATGGTCGACGCCGTCCACGCCGAGATCCGGCCGGCCGGGGACGGCTGGCGGGAGGTGCTCCGGTCCCTTGCCGAAGCCACCCGGCACGCCGCCCACGAGCACGAATGGCTCGCCGACCTCCTGGGTGGCCGACCCCAGCTCGGGCCGCACGCGCTGGCCAGTGGGGAGACCGTGGTGGCCGCACTGGGCGGGGTCGACGTGGACGCCGTCATGCCGGTGGTCGCCGCGGTCAACGCGTACGCGATCGGCGCGGTGCGCCGTGAGGTCGCCGAGCGGCGCGCGGAGCGGGCCACCGGGATGGACGAGGCGCGTTGGCAGGCCTCACTGGGGCCCTATCTGGAGCGGACGTTCGCCACCGGCCGATTCCCCGCGCTGGCCACGGTGGTGCGCGATGCCGCCCACCTGGACGCCGACCACACCTTCCGGATCGGCCTCGACTTCCTGCTCGACGGCATCGAGGCTCGCATCTCGAGTTGACATCCTCCCCGTCCTAGTGGACGGGGATTCCTGGCTCACGTGGGCTGGGGACCAGCGGTCCGCCAGCGCTTACACGATCGGCACCAGCCGGGTTGAGACCAGCCCGGACCAGCATCACACGGGCGGAGTTCTTGTCCCTGGGGGACACGGCTCCGCACGCGGTGCAGGTGTAAGTACGTTCCGAAAGAGGAAGTGCGTGCTTGGTTCTCGCTCCGCACGACGCGCAGTCCATGGTGGTGTGCGCGGGATGCACCAGGCGCACATCGCGTCCGTGCTTGCGGCCCATCTCGATCAGCGCCGTCTTGGTGGCGCCGATCGCGGCGTCCGCCGCCTTGCGCGCCATGGTGGTCCGGCTGAGGAACTTCGGCCGGAAGTCCTCGACCGCGATCGCGTCGTGGTCGCGCACGACACGCTTGGCCCACCTGCGGGCAGTGTCCTGCCGCCGGCGGGCGACCTTCTTGGACACCTTCGCGGCGGCCCGGCGGGCCTTGCGGTAGCCACCGGTGTCGGGCCTGTTCCGCGGGGTACGCCGGCGGGCCATCATTTTCTGGTACCGAGCCAGTTTCGCCGCGGCACTCCTGCCGTGCTGGGCGTGCGGCAGGTCGTGGACGTCGCTGGTCGTGGTCGCGGTCTTAACGACGCCCCAGTCGATACCGATCACGGCGCCGGTGTCGGGCAGCGGCTCTACCTGGACGGCGACGACGAACGAGGCGTACCAGTGGCCGAGGCCGTCCCGGTACACCCGCACCGAGGATGGCTCGGACGGCAGGTCGCGGGACCACACCACCGTGAGCACGATGCCGCCGGCCAGGTGCAGGCGTCCGTTCTTGAGCCTAAAACCGCGGGTGGTGTAGTTCAGCGATGGTGCGGTCTCACGCTTGCGCTTGATGCGGGGCATCCCGGCCCGCTGCCGCATCGGCAGCCGCGCCGTGATGTCCTTCAACGCTTTGGTCCGGGATTTCGCGAAATCCCGGATGGTCTGCTGCTGCGGCACCGAGCTGCCCGCCCGCAGCCACGCCATCGACCGCCTCGCCTCGGTCAGCATCCTGTCGAGCTGCGCGGGGCCACACGTGACCTTCTGCTCGGCACTCTTGTTCAGGCCGTGGACCTTTCGGGACACCGCCACGCACTCGTTCCACACCCACCGGCAACGCGCCCACTCCGCCTCCAAACCGGCACGCGCGATGGACGACACACGCAGCCGAAAGGTGTACCGGGCATGCCCCGACCCCTGCTCGGCCATCACTGTCGACGTCACGCTCCGGAACCTAACAGCCCCCACTGACAACGAAAGAGAGCACGGGCCAGAACGGATATGCAGAGAGCTCCGCCGCTTCGCGGCTCCGGCTCAAGGACCCATTCCTCCCCGGCCTGAAGGCCGGGGCATCCTGGGAGAAATCAGGTGACGCGCGGCCGAAGCGGGTCCGAGCAGGGCGCCGGTGAGGGTGCGGGTCGTGGGTACGAAGTCCTCCGGGAATGAGGTGGATTGCCCGCGCCGGCAAGCCGGCGCCCTCGTTGCGGCGGGCACTTGTCTTGATCTCGCCGTACGGGTGCCGCTCCCGGGGCGACCGGGCCGCCACCGGACGGCCACCGCGCCGCCACCCGCGCGGCATCGCCGGCCAGGGGTTTCCCGGCGGTCTCCCGCTGCCCGCGCGACGGGCGGCCTGTGGTTGCATTCCCGGGTGGACGAGGCGACGGCAGGTACGGCGATACGGGTCCGGCGGCGGGAGGAGGGCGACCTCGACGCGTGCGTGCGGGTGCTCGCCGCGGTCCACGACCGGGACGGCTACCCGGTCGACTGGCCCGCCGCACCGGCCGCGTGGATCTCCGGGGCGGCATCCCTCGCCGCGTGGGTCGCCGAGTCGGACGGTGTCGTCGTGGGTCACGTCGGCCTCGGGGCGGGCAGCGGGAGCGACGCCGCGCCGGGGCTGTGGAGCGCGCGCGAGGGCGCGGCCGCCGGACCGACCGCGGTCGTGGGCCGGCTGTTCGTCGCGCCGGGGGCCCGCGGCCACGGCATCGGGGCCCTGCTGATGGCCGCGGCCGTCGAGGAGGCGCGGCTGCGCGGCCTGCACCCGGTGCTCGACGTCGTCGCGTCGGACACGGCCGCGGCCGCCCTGTACGAGCGGCTGGGATGGACGCTGCTGGCCACCGTCGAGCAGCGGTGGGGCCCGGACCGGCGGGTGGCCGTCCGCGCCTACACCGCGCCGCGACCGGGCGACTGACCGGCGCCTCCGGCGCGTCCGGCGCGTCCGCCGCGAATCAGCGGCGGACGCGGACGCCGTCGAGCGCGACGGAGAGGATGCGGTCGCGCTGGGCGTCGTCCGCGAAGTGCGTCGCGGAGATGCCGGAGACCATGCGGAGCAGGTCGTCGAAGGAGATGTCGGCGCGTGCCTCGCCGGCCTGCTGGGCGCGGTCGAAGAGCGGGCCGCCGGCCTGGAACATGGAGTCGCGGCAGGCCAGGAAGACGTCGGACTCGTTGTTGAGGGCCTCGCGGATGGCGCGCTTGGTCACGGTGTAGTCGACGAAGCGGCCCAGCCAGGAGGTGAGCGCCTCCCACGGCTCGCGGTCGGCGACCTCCTGGGCGACCCGGCACAGGTCGTTGACCTCGTCCGCGTAGACGGACTCGAAGAGGTGCCGCCGGGTGGGGAAGTTCCGGTAGAGGGTGGCGATGCCCACGCCGGCGCGGCGGGCGATGTCCTCCAGCGAGGCCTCGGCGCCGTTCTCGGCGAAGGCCTCGCGGGCGGCCGCGAGCAGGGCGTCGTAGTTGCGCGCCGCGTCCCTGCGGTGCGGGCGCTGGGACGCGACGATCGCGCTGACGGGGAACGTGTCGGCCGTCACTGCTGCCTCCTGACCGGAACGTTTGAAGTGGAGGGTGGCCTCCGCTACAGTGGAGGCATACCTCCACTTTACCAGTCGGGGTGTCGTTCCCGTCGCCGCGTGCCCGGCACGCGGCGGTCAGGCGTACGCACCCCGGTGTGACCCCTTCCACGGGCCCTGCGCCGGCGCATCGCCCGACCCCCGACGTTTCCCAGGCTTTCCCCGGCGGCCGCCGCGCGCGGTCGCCGTCCCCAGGCTGCCCACGCGGCCCGTACGACCACGGCCGGACGGTCCCGGCCACGCCCCCGTTCGGAATCGGAGAGGCTTTCCATGCCACGCAAGTCCACCCGCCTCACCTTCGCGGTCCTCGCGACCGGTGCGGGCGTGTTCTCCATGCTCCAGTCGCTGATCGCGCCGGCCCTGCCGACCGTCCAGCACGCCCTGCACACCTCGCAGTCCACCGCGACCTGGGTGATGACGGCCTACCTGCTGTCGGCCTCGGTCTTCACCCCCATCCTCGGCCGGGTCGGCGACCTGGTCGGCAAGAAGCGCACCCTCGTCGCCGTCCTGGTGGTCCTGACGCTCGGCTGCCTGCTCGCCGCGCTCGCGCCGTCCATCGGCGTACTGATCATCGCCCGCGTCATCCAGGGCATCGGCGGCGCGCTGTTCCCGCTGTCCTTCGGCATCATCCGGGACGAGTTCACCGCGAGCGAGGTGGGCCCGAGCATCAGCAACCTGTCCGCCGTCATCGCCGCGGGCGGCGGCGTCGGCATCGTGGCGGCCGGCCCGATCGTCTCGGCGCTCGACTACCGCTGGCTGTTCTGGCTGCCCGTCGGCGTCGTCGCGATCACCGCGCTGATCGCCTTCCGCTACGTGCCCGAGTCCCCGAGCCGGGCCGAGGGACGCGTCAACTGGCTCGGCGCCGTCCTCCTGTCGGGCTGGCTCGTGGCGCTGCTGCTGCCGCTCAGCCAGGCCACCCAATGGGGCTGGACCTCCGGCCGCGCCCTCGTCCTGTTCGCCGCCGCGGTCGTCCTGTTCGCCCTGTGGCTGACGGCCGAGGCCCGTTCCCGCCACCCCCTGATCGACCTGCGCATCATGCGGCTGCGCGCCGTGTGGACCACCAACGCCGCCGGTCTCCTCTTCGGCGCGGGCATGTACTCGATCTGGTCCTTCCTCCCCGGCTTCGCCCAGACCCCGAGCGCCGCGGGTTACGGCTTCGGCGCCAGTGTGACGGGGGCCGGGCTGCTGATGCTGCCGATGCTGGTGGCGATGTTCCTCTCCGGCGTCCTGAGCGGCCGCCTGGAGCCCGTGGTCGGCGCGAAGCGCCTGCTCACGGCGGGTGCCGCGCTGGGCGCGGTGGCCTGCGGCTTCCTCGCCGCCTGGCACGACCAGCAGTGGCAGGTGGCCTTCGCGGCCGGCGTCTTCGGCCTCGGCATCGGCCTCGCCTTCGCCTCGATGGCCAACCTGATCGTGCGCAGCGTCCCGGCCGAGCAGACCGGCGCCGCGAGCGGCATGAACGCCAACATCCGCACGATCGGCGGTTCCATCGGCGCCGCGGTCACCAGCGTGCTGGTCACCAGCCGGCTCCAGCCCTCCGGCCTGCCCTACGCCTCCGGCTACACCCACGCGTTCAGCCTGCTGGCGGTGCTCTGCCTGGCGGCGGCCCTGGCCGCGCTCCTCGTCCCGGTCCACCGCGCCACCGCCCGCCACGCCACCGCCCGCCACGCCGCGGCCGCGACCGCGCCGGCCCCGGCGGAAGCCGAGCCCGTGGCGTCCGGCGCCCGCGGCTGACGGACACACCCCGGGCGGGCGGGTGCGGCGCCTCACGCAGGCCGCCGCATCCGCCCGCGCTCGCGCGGGAGGTCATCTTGCGATCTGGGTCCGTGCCCTCGCGTCGTAACGCGCGGCCCTGGCCGGGGCTTTCCGAGAGGGCCCCGGTGGGCCGTGATCGCATCGGTCACCGCGTGATCATTCCGCTGCTTCAGGGCCCGCCTGCTCGAACGCGATGCGGCAGCGTTCGACCTGGTCGGCCACCTGCTCCATGAACCAGCGCATGATCGCGTAGGAGACGACGCGCTCCTCAGGGCTGTTCCCGCAGCTCGCATGGCACGTCAGCAGGCTGCCACGGGGGCCGCGTCGGAGTCTCGCGGGTATCCCTTTCTCACCTGGCCTCAACCAGCCGGCGTTTGTGGGACAGTCCCTACTCGGCGCCTTCACCACCTTCGCCGGCTGGAGCAGGCCCGAGCCGCACGCCGGGAGTCTTCATGGAGGTTGCGATGCACGAAGCGGTCCAGCGGCTGATCCAGCTGATGCCCCCGCCGCACGACGGCGGCGACATGGTGGACTGGAACCAGGTGCTCGAGGACTTCGGGTGGCGCCTCCCGAACGACTATCGGGACTTCGTTGCCGCCTATGGGTTGGGCGCGATCAGCGATTCGCTGGGGATCGGGACTCCGCCGTTCGCCGGCTACCCCTACGGTGAGCACTTGCTCTACGAACGTCCCTACCCGCCCTCGGACAACCTCTTGTGCTGGGGTACGAACGAGGGAGCCGATGACTTCCACTGGTGCTGCACGAACGCCGATCCGGACCAATGGACGGTGGCTGTCATCACCCGGTCCCAAAGCCGGTACGACTACGACCTCGGCATGGTCGACTTCCTCGTCCATCTCGTCAGCGGGCGCATCACGCCACCGCTCAACGCCCGACTGACGATCGACCCGCCCACCTTCGAATCGTGGCGCGAGGAGGAGCGGCGCATGCGGGAGTCCGACGACTGGGGCTCCTTCGCTTAGCACCTCCCAAGTGCCCCACGACTGCGGTCCCAGCCTGGGCACCGCGACACGGCGGGAATCAGCCGCAGCCGATCAACAGGCGAGAGGGCGTCCGGCGCGCACTCCCGTAGGCAGACGCGCCCGCCCGGGGCCGCCGTCACGCCCCCGGTTCGGACAGGTGCTCACGCCGCCACTTCGGGTGCCGCTCGTAGATCTCGACCCACTGGGACCAGGCCGGGTCGGCCAGCATGATGGCGAGGGCGTCCTCGGGGCTGCACCGCCCGGGGCCGAGCACGTGGCGGGTGATGACGACGGCGGCCGGCGGACCCACCTCGGCGGCCAGCCGCTGCTGCATGCCCGCCATGCCCTCGCGCTCGTGGACGCCGCGGTACTCGGCGAGCCAGGGCGCCATCCACCAGGCCCGCAGGGCGGCGCCCTGCGGGGCGCCGTCGAACGTCGGGGCCAGGGCCGCGGTCAGGCGGCGGCCGTACGCGGCCGCGTCGCCGCCGAGCCGGGGGTACTCCGCCGCGAAGTGCCGCCACTCCACCTCCGGGACCAGGTCCCCGAGCGCGTCCGCGGTGACGGGGTGCAGCGCGTACCAGCCCTCGGCGTCGAGGAAGACGTCACGCAGCACCTCCGGCCGCAGCCGGCAGGACTCGGCGAGCAGCACCGCGTCGTACAGGTCCTTGCCCTGCGGATGCCTGTCGCTGACCAGCCACATCAGCTTCCACGCCAGCGACAGTTCCGGGGAGACCCCGAGCACCGCGGCCTGCGGGCCGCCCGCCGACAGGGCGGGGAGCGGGAAGCGCTCCGGCGGCGTGGGCAGCCGCTCGTTGAAGACGACGTCGAGCTGGACGATCCCGCCGGGCAGCCCGTCCGCCGTCCACGGCAGGGCGAGCCTGCGCCCGGGCACGCGGTCGTACGTCCAGATGTCCTCGGCGACCGCGTCCGCGGCGGAGATCCGTACCGGCCCGGACGCGGAGACGTGCCCGGCTGCGCGGGCGATGCCCTCGAACAGCCCGGTCGTGCGCGGCTCCTCGATCCGCCACTCCCGCGGCACGACGACGAAGTCCAGGTCACCGGGCTCCCGCGCGGCGTCCCCGAGCCAGGCGCGCAGCAGCCTGCTGCCGCGCAGCACCAGATGCTCCGCCCACGGAGAGTCCGCGACGGCCGCGAGCACGAGGTCCGTCGCCCGGCGGCGGGCCTCCAGCCAGTCCGCCTCCACCCCGGGGTCCGGGAAGCGCGGGTCGGCCGCCCGGTACGCGTTGGGGTACTGCTGCAACGCCGGGTCGAACACCGGCCGCTGCACGGCCCGCGCGTCCTGGACGGCCCGCAGTGTCAACGGCACGCCCGCCCGCAACCGTTGCCGGTGGTCGAGCGGCGCCTGCGGCACCTCGGTGGCCGTCCAGTCGAAGCGCTTCCACGACCGGTCCATGGCGCGACCCCCCTCTTCTCCGGATTCCCGTCGCCGGGTCCAAGCCTCACGAACCGCCGCGTCCCCCCGCAACTCCGTTCCGCTCCGCCGCGTCCCCCCGCAACTCCGTTCCGCTCCGCCTCGCCGTCGTCCGGGCCGTCGTCCGGTTGCGCGGCGCAATGATCGGTGACGTCGCGCCGCGAGCCGAGTACCGTACGCGCAATGCGGATCCTGCATCTCTCCGACACCCATCTCGATCGCTTCGGTGCGCCGAGGGCGGGTGGTGTCAACGCGAGGGAGTCGCTGCGCGGTCTGCTGAACGACCTGGAGCCGGTCGCGGACATCGACGTCATCGTCATCAGCGGCGACATCGCCGACGACGGGTCGCTGGACGCGTACATCTCCGTGCGCGACATCGTCCGCGACTTCGCCCTGCGGCGGCGGGCGCCGGTGTTCTACAGCACCGGCAACCACGACGAGCGCCGCGCCTTCGCGCGGGCGCTGGGCAGCGGGCACCTGCGCCCCGAGGGCGGCAACCACGCCCGGGCGATGCTCACCTCGCCCGCCGGGGAGCGGGCGGCCGTGAGCCTGGTCGACGGCTTCCGCTTCATCACCCTGGACTCGCTCGTGCCGGGCATGGGGTACGGCCTGCTCGGCGGGGCCCAGCTCGACTGGCTGCGCGAGGTCCTGGCCACCCCGGCCCCCATGGGCAGTGTGCTGGTGCTGCACCATCCGCCGATCGCGCTCGACGTCGAGGTGCAGCACGCGCTGGGACTGCGGAACGCCGGCGAGCTGGCCGACGCGATCCGCGGCACGGACGTGCGGCTGATCTTGTGCGGCCACTTCCACCTCCAGCTGTCCGGGCACCTGGAGTCGGTGCCGGTGTGGGTGACCCCGGGGGTCGTCGGGCGGGTCGACCTCACCGCGCCGCCCGGTACCGAGCGTGCCGTCCGGGGGGCCTCGGCCACCCTGGTCCAGATCGGCGCCCACGGGGGGCCGTTGTTCCACACCCTGCACGCGCGCGACCCGAGGGCGGGCGAGACGATCTACGAGCTCGACCGGGAGCAGCTCCGTACGATCATCGACCGGCTCGGGCCGAACGCCTGGACCGCACCCGGGAACTGACTCCAAGAGGACTAAGCCTCACCGCACGTCACGGCGCGAACACCCGCCGCGGCGAACGAAAGGGAAATCCCCGGGGAATTCGGTCCTGTTCGAGGGCCCGGATCACGCCAACTTTGTTCGCAACAGCAAACGCTGACCCTCGCGCGCCCCAGGGTCCCGCGGCACCCCGTGCCGCCGTCCGGCCGGCGACCGCGACGGCGGACCCCCGGTAACGCCGAAGCCGGGCCGTGGCCGGAATCCACCCGCCCCGGCCGGCCCGCCGATAGTTATTACCCACGGGTAGTAGCGTCGACTCCAGCGCGCAACACACAACTGGTCCGATCGACCGAACCTGCCCATGCACGGTGAAACGCCGGGAAGACCAACGGAGTTGTTGTCCGATGCCAGTCTTACAAGCACCCACGGACGAGCGCGCCACCCACCGCGGCGGCGACGCCGCGGTGACCTGGACCGCCCGCCTGCGGACGGTCGAACAGGACCCCTTCTTCTTCGACCACCCCCTCGACCACCTGCCCGCGGCCCTGCTGATCGACGGGGCCACCGAACTCGTCGAGCGCATCGCCGGGGCGGACGCGGACTCCCGTCCCGCCTGGCGGGTCCACGCACTGGAGCTGGAGTTCGGCCGCTTCACCGAGAAGCACCTCCCCGTGGAGATCACCGCACGTGCCCTGCCCGGGACGCCCGGCGGGTGGCGCGTCCACTGCCTGCAGCAGGACCGCGCGGTCTGCGACGGACGGATCCACGCGGTGGCCGTCCCGGCCCCGGGGAGCCCGGGGGCCGTGGGACTGCCCGGACCGCGGGCCGGCGAGGACCGGGGGCCGCGCCGGGACACGATGGTCGCCCCCGAACTGGTCCACCGCCACCGGCCCGAGAACGTCCTGCTCGCCGGCTACCGCAACCACGGCCCCGGCGGCTACAGCGCCGAGTTGCTCTCCCCGCCCCGCGGTCACCATCTGCGCACCCGCTCCGGCGGAACCGGCGTGGAGCTGCGATCGCTGACCGAACTCACCGAGGCGGCACGGCAGTTCGTGACGCTGCTGGGCCACCAGTCGCGCCGGGTGGACTTCGACCGCCGCTACGTCGTCGCCTCGCTGCGCGCCGCCACCGCCCGTCCCGTACGCCGCGCGGAGCGGGTCCGGCTGTGGACGGACGCCCTGCCCCCGGTCTGCGGCGGTGACGTCCGCGTCCGGTTCAGCGCGAGCGGCGGTCCGGTCGGCGAGGCCCGCTTCAGCGGGTACGCGATGTCCCCCGCCGCGTACCGCAGGCTGCGCGGCGCCTCCGCGGGAGGCACCCGATGACCCCGGACGCCGGGACGGACACCCGCCCCGCACCCCCGCCGCGGCACGAGCGCCGCCCCCGCCTGGAGAGCCTCTTCCCGCCCGCCCTGTTCGCCGCCGGACTGGTGGCCCTGGGCTGGGCCCTGGTCCGGGAGGGCGGCCACTGGTCCGAGCCCCGGCACCGCGCCCAGGCCGTGGTGATCGGCCTCTACCTGCTGTGGACCCTCCTCGAACTGCGCGTCACCTTCCGTGCCGCCCCGCAGGCCGGCGGCGGCGACGACCGCGGCACCATGCAGTGGTACGGGGCGGCCCGCGGCGCGGTGGTGGCCGCCGCCCTCTTCGTGGAGCCCTGGTGGCAGGGCTGGGGGCCCGGCCAGTGGTTCGCGACGGCCGTGTTCGTCTGCGGTGCCGCGCTGCGCCTGGCCGCGATCCGCCGGCTCGGCCGCTTCTACTCGCACAAGGTGCGCACCCTCGGCGACCACGAGGTCGTGACCGACGGCCCGTACCGGGTGGTGCGCCACCCCGCCTACAGCGGCATGGTGCTGGCGCACGCGGGCTTCGTCGGGGTCCTGGCCAACCCGCTGAGCGTGGGCGCGTTCCTCGCGCTGCTGCTGCCCGCCGTCGTGCTGCGCATCCGCGCCGAGGAGCGGGCCTTGGCCGACCTGCGCGGGTACGCCGCGTACGCCCGGCACCGCAAGCGGCTGATCCCGGCGGTGTGGTGACCGTGACCGTGACCGACGACAGGGGCCGGCGCGCCCGCCGGCGTCCCAACGCCCTCGTCCCGCTGCTGGACGGGAAACGGATGACCCCCGACGACTGCGGGCACAAGTTCGCGCGGCTCGCCCGGATGCGCGAGGCCGGACTGACCGTGCCCGCCTTCTTCGTCCTGCCCGCGGACTGGCACCGCGCCCTCACCCGGCCGCTGCGCCCGCGCATCGACGCCCTGCTGCGGTCGGCGGACTTCGCCGACCCCGCCTCCGTCCGGGCCGCGGCCGCCGGGATCCGCGAGCTGTACGCCGGCGCGCCCCTGCCGCCGGAGGCCGAACGGCGGCTGCTCGCCGCCTTCGACGAGGTGATCGGCCCCGGCGCGCCGGCCGCCGTACGGGCCTGCACCGTGGGTGTCCACGGGGAGGACGCCGCCGAGGACCCCTTCGCGGGGCTCAGCGACAGCTTCCTGCAGGTGCGCCGCGCCGCGCTCGTCGACCGGGTCCGGGCCTGCTGGGCCTCCGGGCACAACGCGGAGGCCCTGCTCTACCGGCACGCCCGCGGCCTGCCGGTGGACTCCGGCGGCACCGACGGCGTCGCGGTCGCCGTCGGCGTCCAGCGGATGGTGCCGGCGGAACGCTCCTTCGTGATGTTCACCTGCGATCCGGGGACGGGCGCCGCCGACACCCTGATCGCCGCGGGCCTGGGCCTGGGCGAAGGCGTCGTGCAGGAGAAGGTCGGCGTCGACCACTACTTCCTGCGCGGCCCGGAGCAGCGGCTGGAGCGCGTCGTCGCCACCAAGCCCGAACGCCTCGTCCCCGACCCGCGGCGCCCCGACGCCGGGCCCGTGCCGCAGCCCGTGCCGCCGGAACTGCGCGACGTCCCCGTCCTCGACGACCCGCTCGTACGGGAACTGGCGGCCCTCGGCCGCACCGTGCAGAAGCTCTTCGGCGGGCGGCCGCAGGACGTCGAGGGCGCCGTCACCGCCGACGGACGGGTGCACCTCGTCCAGTCCCGCCCGGTCGCGGTCGACCTGCGGCTTCGCCGGCTGTGGAGCAGCGCCAACGTCACCGAGAGCTTCCCCGGACCCACCACCGCGCTGACCTACTCCTTCGCGCAGCGGTTCTACCGCACGATCTTCCACGACCTGTACCGCAGGCTGGGCGTGCCGGCCCGGACCCTCCACGACGACGAGCCGTACCTCGAGCGCATGATCGGCCTGCACCGCAACCGGATCCACTACGACCTGGAGTCCTGGTACCGGCTGCACGGCCGTCTCGCCGTCTTCCCGTGGTTCCGCGCCTCGTGGGAGTCGATGATGGGCCTGGCCGAGGGCAGCGGCCCCGCCGCGGCGCCCGCCCCCTCCCCCGTGCGGCTGGTCCGTCCGGTGGCCCGGGTCGTCCGGCTGGTCGCCGGTCACCACCGGTCCATGACGGCCTTCGAGAAGTGGTGGGAGGCGCTGATCGCCGATCGCCGCGGCGCCGACTGGTCGGCCATTGATCCGCTCGCCCGCATCCAGGACCACCGCGAGGTGTGGCGGCAGGCCGGCAACCACTGGGGCGTCACCCTCCTCAACGACTCCGTGCTCGGCACCACCGCCGGCATCACCGGCCGGCTGCTCGCGCGCTGGGCGCCGCACGAGGGCCCCGGCCTCCTCGGCGACCTGCTCTGCGGCGACGAGTCCAACCGCAGCAGCGAGGCGGTGATGTCGCTGCTGCGGCTGGCCGGAGCCGTACGCCGGGACCCGCGGCTGTCCGCCGCCCTGCGCTCCGGCCCGGAGCCGGGCCCGGAGCTCTGGCGTGCCGTAAGGGACGGCGCGTACGGGCAGGAAACGCGGGCGGCCGCCCTGGAGCACCTCGACCGCTACGGCGACCGCGGCCTGCACGAACTGAAGATGGAGCGGCCCAACCTCCGCAGCACCCCCTGGACGCTGCTGCGGATGGCCGGGGAGCACGCCGCCGGCGGCCTCGACGGGCCCGCCCTGCGCGCGGCCGAACTACGGGTGCGCGCCGCGGCCGAGGAACGGCTGGCCGCCGCGCTCGGCGCCCGCTCGCCCCGGCTGCGGCTGGTGCGCGCGCTGCTGGCGGCCCTGCGCCGGGCCATCACCCACCGGGAGAACTCCCGTTACTTCCGCAGCGAGCTCTTCGGCTACAGCAAGGCGGTCTTCGCCTCGCTGGGCGAGGACCTGCACGCGCGCGGGGTGCTGCGCGACCCCGGCGACGTCGTCCACCTCACCCAGGACGAACTGTTCGGCTGGTACGACGGCAGCGGGGTCAGCGGCAACCTCCAGGCGCTCGCCGACGTCCGCCGCGCCGAGTACGAGGTCCCCGGGCCGGACCTGCCGCCGGGCTTCACCACCCTGGGCCCGGTCCGCGACCGGCTCCCCGGCGGCCCGGCGGCGACGACGGCCGCCAACGGGCACGGCGAGGGGGAACTGTCCGGGCTGGGCTCCAGCGGCGGGGTCGTCCGCGGCACCGCCCGCGTCGTCCTCGACCCGTTGCGGCCCGTCGAACCGTGCCCGGACATGATCCTGGTGGCCCGGGAGACCGACCCCGGCTGGCTCTTCCTCATGCTGGGCGCGCGCGGGCTGGTCGTGGAACGCGGCACCCTGCTCTCGCACACCGCCATCACCGGCCGCAAGTTCGCCATCCCCACGGTCGTCGCCGTCTCCGGTGCCACCACCGCCATCCCCGACGGCGCGCTCATCGAGATGGACGGCTCCACCGGTCGCGTCAAGATCCTCGCGTCCCCGCCGGAGGCGGGCCGATGAGGACGGCGACCGCGCTCTTCCGTTTCACCGTCCAGGTCTTCACCCCGTACGTGTACGTCCCCTACGCCACGCTGTGGGTGCTGTCGCTGGAGGCCGCCGCCGCGGCGGCGACCCGCACGCCCTGGCACCCCGGCGCCGGCACGGCGGTGCGCTGCGCCTCGGCCGTCCTGGCGCTCTTCTGGCTGCGGATGGTCGACGAGCAGAAGGACCTCGACTACGACCGTGCGTACAACCCGGACCGCCCCCTGGTGCGGGGCACGGTCACCGTCGCCCAGCTGCGGTGCGCGATGGGCGCCGTGGCGGTGCTCCTCGTCACGCTGAACGCGGCGCTGTCGCCGGTCTCGCTGCTCCCGCTCGCCGCCTGCCTCGCCTACTCCTGGCTGCTGGTGGTGCTGGAGCGGTGGTCCCCCCGGCTCCGGGACGGCGTCCTGCTCAACCTCGCCGTCACCCACCCGGTGCAACTGCTGCTCAGCGTGTACGTCTACGTCTCCCTGACCGCCTCCACGCCCGTGCCGGCCCGCTGGCACGCGCTGCCGCTGCTGCTCGTCCCCGCCTGCGTCTTCCTGCACTTCGAGTTCGCCCGCAAGACCCGCTGGCGGTCCGAGCCCGGCTCCCGGACGTACTCGGGCGTCATCGGCCCGGTGCCCAGCGCCCTGACGGCGCTGGGCTGGGCGGTGCTCGCCACCGTGCTGGCCGCGGCCCTGCTGCGCGACCCCCGGGCACTGCTCCCCTGCGCCCTGCTCGCCCTGCCGGTCATGGCGGCGCTGCGCTTCCTGCGCCACCGCGCCGCAGCCTGGCCGGTGCCCGCGGCGATGGCCTTCGTCGTCGGCTTCCTGTCCGCCCTGCTCACCTCGGCGTTGCTCATCCAGTCCGCGGCGCCCGGAGGCCCCCGATGACGACCCTTGGCGACCGGCAACTCCGCAACCACCGAGCGGAGTTGCCCTGCGTCCCGCCAACCCTCCGGGGCTCGGCAGCGTCCGGCTTCCTTCACCATCGCACCGCCGCACCGGCGTGCTTCCCCGCCGCCCCCGGAGGCCCGCGATGACGACCGCTGCCAACCGCCAACCCTGCGACCCCCGACCGGACTTGCGACCACCGGAACACCACCGCCCATCCACCACCCTGCCCAGCGCCCCGCCAGCCCTCCCGACCTCGGCAGCACCGGACCTCCCGCACCGCCGCACCGGCGTGCTTCCCCGCCGCCCCCGGAGGCCCGCGATGACGACCGCTGCCAACCACCAACCCTGCGACCCCCGACCGGACTTGCGACCACCGGAACACCACCGCCCATCCACCACCCTGCCCAGCGCCCCGCCAGCCCTCCCGACCTCGGCAGCACCGGACCTCCCGCACCGCCGCACCGCCGTGTGGCCGACGTGCTTCCCCTCCGCCCCCGGAGGCCCGCGATGACGACCGCTGCCAACCACCAACCCTGCGGTCATCGACCCGAGTTGCCACTACCGGAATACCACCGCCCATCCACGGCCCCGCCCTGCGCGCTGCCGGTCATGACGGCGCCGGGCTTCCCTCACCACCGCAACGCCGCCCGGCCGATGCCCGCGGTGAGGGCCTGCGCCGTCGGCTTCCCGTCCGCCCCCGGAGGTGCCCGATGAGGACCGTCCTGCTCACCGGCGCCGCCGGCTTCACCGGCCGTGCCGTCCACCGTCTACTCCGCGGCCAGCCGGTGGAGTTGCGGCTGCTGACGCACCGTCGCCCGCCCGTCGCCGACCCCGCGGCCCGCCTCGTCCACGCCGACCTCGCCCGCCGCGGCACCCTGCACGGCGTCTGCGACGGCGTGGACACCCTGCTCCACCTGGCCGGCACCGTGGACGAGGACGATCCCCGGGCCTGCGGCCTCGTCAACGACCGGGGCACCGCCGCCCTGGTCGCCGAGGCGCGGCGTGCGGGGGTGCGGCGGATCGTCCACCTCAGCACCGCCGCCGTCTACGGCGACGGACCGCACCGCGGCGCCGCCGAGGGCGACCTCGTCCCCGCGCCGGTCTCCGCCGTGAGCCGCTCGCGGCTCGCTGGCGAGCGCGCGGTCCGGGCCGCCGGGGGCGTCGTACTGCGGCCGCTGTTCGTGTACGGGCCGGGCGACCGATGGCTGGTCCCACAGCTCGTGCGCACCCTCACCGCGCTCCCGGTCTCCGTTGACGGGGGCCGGGCCCTGCTCTCCCTGGTCGCCGTCGAGGACCTGGCGGCGGCGATCGCCGCACTGGCCGTGGCCGACTGGGGTCCGGTGCCCGGCGGGGAGGTCCTCCACGTCGGCCACCCGGAGCCGGTCGCCGTGCGCGACTTGACCGCGGCGCTCACCGAGCACCTGGGCGTGCCCGCCCCCGCGGCCGACCTCACGTACGACGAGGCCCGCGAGCTCCTCGCCGGGCGGCCCCGCAACCTGCGCCACCTCGCGCTGTTCGGCCAGGACCACCACTACGACAGCGGCCGCGTCTGGCGGCGCACCGGACACACCCCGGGAGCCTTCGCCACCCGCTTCGCCGCCGCCGCGCCCTGGTACCGCGCCTACCTCGCCCCGCTCACCCATCTCGCCCCTCTGGCCCCTCTGGCCCCGCCGGCGGCAGCGACCGCCGGCCCGACGGAAGACGGGACGCCGTGACCCCCCTCCCCACCACCGCGACCGCCGACGCACCCTCCGCCGTCCGGCGCGCTCCCGAGGCCCCCGGTGCGCTGCCCCTGCTCGGCCACGGCCCCGCACTGCTGCGCCGGCCTCTGGAGTTCCTCGGCTCGCTCCCCGCCGTCGGCCCGGTGGTCCGCATCCGCCTGGGCGGCCTGCCCGCGTACGTCGTCAACGACGCCGAACTGGTCCGCTCCGTGCTGGTCGGCGAAGCGGGCCGGTTCGACCAGGGCGTGCTCATCGAGAAGGTGCGCCCTCTGCTCGGCTCCGGCGTCGGCACCGCCGACGGCGCCGAGCACCGCAGGCTGCGCCGGCTGATGCAGCCCGCCTTCCACCGGGCCCGCATCGCCCGTTACGCGGCCACCATGAGCGCCGTCGCCGCCGAGCGCACCGCTGCTTGGCGGCCGGGCGGGATCCTGCGCGTGGACGAGGAGATGAACGCGCTCGCCCTCACCACCGTGGCCAGGGCGCTGTTCTCCTCGGACCTCGGCGCGGAGGCCGTCGCCGAGGTGCAGCGCTCGCTTCCCGTCGTCCTGGACGAGATCCCGCGCCGCTCCATGCTCCCCGACGCCCTGCTGCGGCTGCCCACCCCCGCCAACCGGCGCTTCGACCGGGCCGTACGGCGTCTGCGCTCGGCGACCCGGCACGTGGTGGAGGCCGCCCGCGCCGACGGCACCGACCACGGCGACCTGCTCTCCGTCCTGCTGCTCACCGCGGACGAGGGGACCGGGGAGCGGCTGACCGACGACCAGGTCCACGACCAGCTGGTCAACATGCTCGTCGCAGGAACCGAGACCACCGGCGCCACCCTGGCCTGGGTCTTCCACGAACTCGCCCGCGAGCCCGCGGTGGAGCGCCGGCTCCACGAGGAGACCGACCGGGTCCTCGGCGGGCGCCCGGCCGTCTTCGAGGACCTGCCCCACCTGCCCCACACCCAGCGCGTCGTCCAGGAGGCCCTGCGCCGGTACGCGCCGTGGATCATCCTGCGGCTCTCCCCGGAGGAGGTGCTCCTCGGTGACGTCGGCGTCCCGGCGGGCGCGACGGTGCTGTTCAGCCCGTACGTCCTGCACCACCTGCCGCAACTCCACCCCGACCCCCTCTCCTTCGACCCCGACCGCTGGCTGCCCGAACGCGCCGCGCGCCTGCCCAGGGCCGCGTCCATCCCCTTCGGCGCAGGCGGCCGCCAGTGCCCGGGCAACGTCTTCGCCCTCACGCAGGCCGTCATCCAGGTCGCCACCGTCGCCGCCCGGTGGCGCCTGCGCCCGGCGGACGCCGGCCCGCACGTGCGCGAACTCGCCCGCGGCGCGGTCGTCCACCCCACCGCGATGCCGATGCGGTGCGTGCCCCGCGAGGACGCCCAGGTGGAGACCCTCCCGCTTCCGTAAAGACATCCCCATGCAATGGTCCGTTTTCCCGACGTACGGGAGATGGGTGAACCAGGGCGTGGGGCGAGCCGTACAGGCTTGTCGGTGGCCCAAGCTCCTCCAGCGGGGGTCGCCCCCATCACTGTGGCTCGCTTGGAAGGAACTTCGGGTTGTCGCTCTCCAGCGCTCATCAGCGACCGGTAACGGACCAGGCGGACACGACGGAGCAACCACCCCCGGGCGACGCTCGGGAGGCGGAGGCGGAGGCGGAGGCGGAGGCGGAGGCGGAGGTGGAGGTGGAGGCGGCGGAGACCGAGCCCGAAGCGAAGCCCGAGCCCGAAGCGGAGGCGGCTCCCGCCCCCGACCTCGGGGCGGACGACGAGCAGGCCCACGAGGAGGACCCCGGCGAACCGGCTCCCGCCGCGGGCAGCGCCCTCGCCCGATGGCGGGAGCGGCACCCGGACGTCACCCGCGCCGTGTCGTGGAGCCTCACGATCCTCGCCGCCGCCCTGGTGCTCTTCGCCTTCCTGATGCCCGACCGGCTCCCCTACCTGACCGCCTCCCGCTTCGTCCGCGTCCCGGCGGAGCCGATCCTGCTGGCCGCCCTGCTGCTCGTGCTGCCGCCCAGGCCCCGGCGCGTGGTGGCGGTCCTCAGCGGGGTCCTGCTCGGCCTGCTGGTCGTCCTCAACTGCGTGGACATGGGCTTCTACCAGACGCTGCAACGCCCGTTCTACCTGCTGTTCGACTGGCCCCTGTTCTCCGACGGGCTGTCGTTCCTGAAGGACTCGGCCGGGGCGACGACCGCGTACGGCGCCCTGGCCGGGGCCCTGCTCGCCGTCCTCGCGCTCCTCGTGCTCATGCCGCTGGCGATCGTGCGGCTGTGCAAGGTGATGGTGCGGCACCCCTCGGTGGCACGCCGCGGCACCCTGGTGGCCGGCGTGGTCTGGATGACGTGCGCGACGCTCGGCCTCCAGGTCTCCGGGCTGAACTTCGCCGCCAAGGACGCCAGCCTGCGGGTCCGGGGCCAGGTGGACATGGTGCAGCAGGGCCTGGCCGACCAGAAGGTGTTCGCCAAGAAGGTGGCCAACGACCCGTTCGCGAAGATCCCGTCCGACCAGCTGCTGTCCGGGCTGCGCGGCAAGGACGTCATCTTCACGTTCATCGAGAGCTACGGCCGGGACGCGGTCGAGAACCCGGCGATGGCGCCGGACGTCGACGCGGTGCTGCGGGGCGGCACGCAGCAGCTCGCCGACGCGGGCTTCTCCGCCCGCAGCGGGTGGCTGACCTCCCCCGTCACCGGCGCGGGCAGCTGGCTCGCCCACACCACCTTCCTGTCCGGGCTGTGGGTCCCGGACCAGCAGCGCTACCGCTACGTCAGCTCCAGTGACCGGATGACCCTCACCAGTGCCTTCAAGCGCACCGGCGACTTCCGGACGGTCGGCATGATGCCCGGCGTCACCCGGGCCTGGCCGGAGGGCAAGTTCTTCGGCCTGGACCACATCCACGACTCGCGCACCATGGGGTACCAGGGGCCCAAGTTCAGCTGGTCGCCGGTGCCCGACCAGTACACCCTGTCGGCGTTCGAGCGCCTGGAGCACGGGAAGGCGTCGAACCAGCCGATGATGTCGGAGATCATCCTGGCCTCCAGCCACAACCCCTGGGCGCCGATCCCCCACATGATCGACTGGGACCAGGTAGGCGACGGCTCGGTCTACGACGCCATCAAGAAGGAGGGCAAGGACCCCAAGGAGGTCTGGAAGGACCCCAAGCAGGTGCGCCAGGAGTACAGCAAGGCCATCCAGTACTCGCTGACCAGCCTCATCGACTTCGTGACGAAGTACGGCAACAAGAACACCGTGCTGGTCTTCCTCGGCGACCACCAGCCGGTGTCGACGGTCGTCGGCGTCAACGCCAGCCGGGACGTGCCGGTCGCGATCGTCGCCCACGACCCCAAGGTGCTGGACCAGGTCTCCGACTGGGGCTGGAGCGACGGGCTGCAGCCCGAACACGACGCGCCGGTCTGGCGGATGGACGCCTTCCGCGACCGCTTCCTGACCGCGTTCACCTCCCGACAGCCTTAGGGCTTCTCCCCGTCGCCCCCCGTACCGCCGGGGGGCGACGGGACCGCCGGGAAGGGGCCGGGGAAGGGGCCGGGAAAACCGGCTGCCCCACGATCACGGGCCTGATAGCGTCACCGTGCAGTGACGACCGAGGAGGTGAGACCCATCAACGCTGTAACAGGCCGGGTGCTCCCCTCCCGCACGGCTGCGCGGACCCTCTGACGCACGTGTCCCCGGGAGTGCCCGAAGGCATCCCGAAAGGCATCGAGCCATGCGCTTCCTCTCGGAGACGACCGCGAACGGCGTCTCGGAACACCTCTTCGTCCTCGGCGACATCACCGGCGTGCTCTGGTCCCCCGCCGACGCCCCCGCCGACGCGGCGGGCGACCGCCCGCTGATCCTGCTGGCCCACGGCGGCGGCCGGGACAAGAAGGCCCCGGGCCTCCTGGCTCGCGCCCACCACCATGTGACGACCGGCGGCTTCGCGGTCGCCGCCATCGACGCACCCGGGCACGGCGACCGCCCGCGGACCGCCGCCGACGAGGCCGCCGCGGTACGCATCAGAGAGGCGGTGGCCTCGGGCGGGCCCGTCGCCCCGCTCATCGCGGCCCACAACGCGGCGCTGGCCACCCGCGCCGTCCCGGAGTGGCGGGCCACCCTGGACGCCCTGCAGGCCCACGGCCGTGTCGGCCCGGACGCCCCGGTCGGGTTCTGGGGCGTGTCGCTGGGCACCGCCGTCGGCGTACCGCTCGTGGCCGCCGAACCCCGGATCACCGCCGCCGTGTTCGGGCTGCTCGGTCACCAGTCCCTGGCCGGGACGGCGGCCCGGATCACCGTCCCGGTCCGCTTCCTCCTGCAGTGGGACGACGAGCTGGTGCCGCGGTCGTCGTCGCTCGCACTCTTCGACGCCTTCGCCTCCCGCGACAAGACGCTCCGTGCCAACCCGGGCCGGCACATGGAGCTGCCCACGTCCGAGGTGGAGAGCGAACAGCGCTTCTTCGCCCGCCGTCTGGTCCGGGACCGCCCCGGCGCGCGACAGGCACACCACTGACCCTCCGGGCCCCCCGGTACCGCGCTTCCCCCAGCACCGCCGAAAGGATCTCCGCCATGCCCGTCTTCCCCTCGTACGACGGCACCGAACTCGCCTACCACGTCCTCGGTTCGGGCCGCCCGCTGGTCTGCCTGCCCGGCGGGCCGCAGGACTCCGTGTACCTCGGTGACCTCGGCGGCCTGTCCGCGCACCGGCAGCTGATCAGGCTGGACCTCCGGGGCACCGGCCGGTCCGGGATCCCGCGGGACATCGCCTCCTGCCGTTGCGACCGGCTCGTCGACGACGTCGAGGCCCTGCGCGGGCACCTCGGCCTCGACCGGATGGACGTGCTCGCGCACAGCGCGGGGGCCAACCTCGCCGCGCGGTACGCGGGCCGCCATCCGGACCGGGTCGGCAGCCTCGTCCTCGTCACGCCGAGCGTCCGGGCCGTCGGCCTGCCCATCACGGGCGGCCTCCGGCGCGAGACGGCCCTGCTGCGCCGGGACGAACCGTGGTTCCCGGAGGCGTTCGCGGCCCTGGAGGCGATCGTGGCGGGCGAGGCCACCGCCGAGCGGTGGCAGGCCGTCGCGCCGTTCTCCTACGGCCGCTGGGACGAGGTGGCGCGGGCCCATCAGGCGGCGGAACGGGAGCAGATGAGCGACGAGGTCGTGTCCGCCTTCGGCGCCGAGGGCGCCTTCGACCCGGACGGCACCCGTGCCGCGCTCGCCGGGCTGGCGTCACCGGTCCTCCTGCTGGCCGGGCAGGTCGACCTGGGGGCGCCCCCGGCCACGGTCGCCGAGTTCGCCGCGCTGTTCCCGGACGCCGGGCTCGTCGTCCAGCCCGGGGCCGGGCACTTCCCCTGGCTCGACGACGCCGGCCGCTTCGTGACGTCCGTCGCAGGGTTCCTGGGGGGTGAGGACGGGCTCAGCACCTCATGACGTCCGGCGCCGGCGGGACGCCGCCCGCACGGCGCGGGCCAGGACCGGAGGGACGAGGTCCTTGGCCAGGCGGCGGGCGGCGGAGGCCCGTTCCCCGAACGGGGACGGGTGCCCGTTGAGCGGCTCGTGGCGGGAGACCGGCAGAGCCGGGGACTTCGCCTTCGTGCCCCTGATGCGGATCAGGGGCACTCCCGCCACCTGGTCCACGGCGTGCCACAGGTCCTGGCGCGTCCTCAGCCACCGCAGCAGTTCCTCGCGGACCTGCTCCGGATCCCCCCAGGTGCCGTAGAGCTTGGTGCTCGTGACCACGACGGGCTTGAGTCCGACCGTCGCCACCGCCGCCCACACGGCGGCGGCGACTCCCGGGCAGTGCTCGCTCCGGAAGTCGTCGAAGGCCGCGATGCCCTCCGGGAGGAGCAGCTCGCGGGCGGCCGCGATGTCGCCGGAGACGTGCTCGTACAGATGCGACGCGTCGACGTGCACGAACCGGCAACTGCGGGCGCCGACGTGCGAGGTGATCACCGAGGTCGGGCCCTGCACCATGGTGGGGAGCCGGTCGTGGAACGACAGGTAATTGGCCTCGAAAGCCCGGCGTGTGAGAGTCGCGTACGCCTTGTTCATCTCGGCGCTGTTGGGGTCGTCCACGGCCGGGGAATCCCACAGGTCGCACACCGTGAACCGCTCCCCCTGACGGAGGTAGCCGCCCATGAAGATGGCGCTCTTCCCCATGTAGGCACCGAGTTCCAGCAGGTCACCCCGGTGTTCCCGGTCGTTCTGCCACCGCAGGAACCAGTCGAAGAGCAATTGGTCCACCGGCCAGAACCAGCCTTCGACGTCCGCGAACCGCTGCGGCCGGGGAATTCCGTCCGCGGTTTCTCCCGAATGTGGCATGAACTGCTCCCTGGAGAGGTGGTCCGCCGACTGAACGTGAGGATATCGATCTCCGGCCGGAATCCGGGGGAGGCCGTAAGGCGAGGGCGGGCGCACTCGGACCGGAGGGCGGTGCGTCACCACCAGATGACGACGTATCCGTCGCCGCCCGCCGAACCCGGAGCGTCGGTGTCGCTGCCGCCGTCGCCGCCCTCGCCCGCACCGGGCGGAGCGGGCTGGACGACGCCGTCCACCGCGGGGCGGCCGCCCTGACCCGGGGCGCCGGGTGGCGGGTTGCCCATCCCGCCGTCCGCGCCCATGCGGACGGTGCCCTGCCCGGGACAGAAGCCCGTGCCACCGCTGCCGCCGAGGAGCAGCGACGCGCCCCCGCCCCCACCGGCCGACACGACGCCGCCCAGGTTGTTGTCCACTTCGGTCGGCGTCCCTGGAGAACCGTTGGCCGCGCCGGCGCCACCGGCGCCGCCGGCGCCGACGTCCACCGCGACCGGTGTGCCCGGCTGGACGGGGAGGACGCACCAGGCGAAGCCGCCGGCGCCGCCTCCGGCGCCGGTGATCGCGCCGCCGCCTACGGCTCCACCCCCGCCGGCGCCCCATGCCTGGACGAAGACCGTGGTCACCGCGGCGGGCGGCACGAACACACCGTCGTCGTCGAAGTCCACCAGGCCGTGGGCGGCTGCGGTTCCGGGCGGCCCCTGAGGCCCGGCGGGCCCCTGGGGGCCGTCCGGTCCGGCGGGCCCGGCGGGTCCTTGCGGACCGGTCCCGCCCTGCGGCCCCTGAGGGCCTGCGGGTCCCTGCGGGCCGGGAGGGCCGGAGGCCCCGGGAGGTCCCGGCGGACCGGGGAGCCCCGGTGGACCGGGGCGGCCCGGCCGGCCCGGGCAGTGCCAGGGCAGGTACGGGAAGAACGAGCACGGCTGGGCCGCACGCTTCCCGGCTTGGGGTCCGCCGACCTCGGGCGCGAGGCCACCGTCCGCGCCGACCGCGTAGGCCGCACCCGCCATCGAACCGGCCACCAGGGCCACGCTCGTGACCACCGCCCGCAACACGCGGGGCACGACGGTTCGAGACACCACGTCACCTCCAGGAACGGCCCACGACGGGCGGCAGCTACCGCTTTTGGGGAGAGTGAGCGGTCGTGGACAGCGGCGGGCCCGCATCAAGCCTCGCCTCGGGCACCTCGTCATGCACATCCAGTAGCCGGACCGGGTGATCCCCGGGCCGCACAACCTCCGCGCGAGGCGTTTTGTCATCTTGTCGACTTGGCGGGGTAACCCGCATTCTCGTTGTCTGTCGACGGATCGGGGGATGCGGTGGCGGTGTTGCAGTGCAAGCGATGCGGGTCGACTCAGGTGCAGAGCCTGGAGCTGTACGTGGCGACGATGGATCCGGGCTCGGCACTGAAGAAGGATTTCGCGCAACCGGCGGAGGAGAAGGCAGCGCTGATCGGGCCGCTGCTGGTGGCCGGGTTCGGGGTGGCGCTGCTGGTGTCGGGGGTGATCCTGCTGGGGCTGCTCGTGACGGTCGGCGGGGCGGTGTGGGGTACGCGGGAGCGAGGCAAGGAGCAGATCTCTCAGCGCAAGCGTGCGGAGTGGCTGAAGCAGATGATCTGCATGCACTGCAAGAAGCCGTTCCTGCCCGTGACGTAGCCCGGGACGAGGACGCGGCCCGCCCACGGTGCCGGGCGGGCCGCGTCGGCGCCCATGGGAGGGCGGCGGCGCGGCGAAGCCGGGGGCCACAGCGGGAGGAGCCCGCGGAGCCGGAGCCGACCGTCGAGCCGTAGCCGCCCCTCGAGGCGAGCATCGCCTCGGGCACGTCGTCATGCACATCCAATAGCCGGACCGGCTCGGGTGATCCCGGCCCGGGACCGGGTGCGGGCACCCCGGATCCGGCGCGTTTGCGGGGTCGCTTGACCTCAAGGTCGGTCGAGGTTCTACGGTCACTGCATGAGCATGGAGACCACGGCCTGGACCCAGCTGCACAGCGTCATGAACGCCACGCAGGACCGACGCCCCCTGGCCCGCGACACCCTGCGCCGCGTCGGCGCCTTCGCCCGGCCCCACCGGCGCCGCATCACCCAGTTCGTCCTGCTGAGCACCGTGACCGCGCTGCTCGCCGTGGCGACCCCGGTCCTCGCCGGCTGGATCGTCGACGCCATCGTCTCCGGCGGCGACCCCGGCCGGGTCACCACGCTGGCCGTGCTGATCGCCGTGATCGCCGTGGCCGAGGCGGGCCTCGGGCTGCTGAACCGCTGGCTGTCCGCGAACCTGGGCGAGGGCCTCATCCTCGACCTGCGCACCGCCGTGTTCGACCACGTCCAGCGCATGCCCGTCGCCTTCTTCACGCGGACCCGCACCGGCGCCCTGGTCAGCCGTCTCAACAACGACGTGATCGGCGCCCAGCGCGCGTTCAGCAACACGCTCTCCGGCGTCGTGGGCAACCTCGTCACCCTCCTGCTGACCCTGGGCGTCATGCTCACCCTGTCCTGGCAGATCACCCTGCTCGCCCTCGTCCTCCTCCCGGTCTTCGTCGTCCCGGCGCGCCGCATGGGCACCCGCATGGCCCGCCTCCAGCGCGAGGCCGCGGCCCACAACGCCGCCATGGGCACCCAGATGACCGAGCGCTTCTCGGCACCCGGCGCCACCCTGGTGAAGCTCTTCGGCCGGCCCGCCGACGAGTCGGCCCGCTTCGCCGAACGTGCCCGGCGGGTACGGGACATCGGCGTGCGGACCGCCATGGCGCAGTCGGCGTTCATCACGGCCCTCACCCTCGTCTCCGCCCTCGCGCTGGCGCTCGTCTACGGACTGGGCGGCCACTTCGCGCTCACCGGCGCCCTCGACGCCGGCTCCGTGGTCACCCTCGCCCTCCTCCTGACCCGCCTCTACGCGCCCCTGACCGCACTCGCGGGCGCGCGCGTCGACATCATGAGCGCCCTGGTCAGCTTCGAGCGGGTCTTCGAGGTCCTCGACCTGGAGCCCCTCATCGCCGACCGCCCCGGCGCCCGCCCCGTGCCGGACGGGCCCGTCGCCGTCGAGTTCGAGGACGTCCGCTTCGGCTACCCGTCCGCCGACAAGGTGTCGCTGGCCTCACTGGAGGAGGTCGCGACGCTGGACACCCGCGTCGGCGGCGAGGTCCTCCACGGGATCTCCTTCCGGGCCGAACCCGGCCACACCGTCGCGCTCGTGGGCTCCTCCGGCGCCGGGAAGTCGACCATCGCGCAGCTGCTGCCCCGCCTCTACGACGCCGACGGGGGCGCCGTCCGCGTCGGCGGCGCCGACGTCCGCGACCTGACGGCCGCCTCCCTGCGCGCCACGGTCGGCATGGTCACCCAGGACGGCCACCTCTTCCACGACACGATCCGGGCCAACCTGCTGCTCGCCCGGCCGGAGGCCACCGACGAGGAACTGCGCGACGTGCTGCGCCGCGCCCGTCTCGACCGGCTGGTCGCCGAGCTCCCCGACGGCCTCGACACCGTCGTCGGCGAACGCGGCTACCGCCTCTCCGGCGGGGAGCGCCAGCGCATGACCATCGCCCGGCTGCTCCTGGCCGGGCAGCGCGTCGTCATCCTGGACGAGGCCACGGCCCACCTCGACAGCACCTCCGAGGCCGCCGTCCAGGAAGCCCTCGCCGAAGCCCTCGCCGACCGCACCGCCGTCGTCATCGCCCACCGCCTCTCCACGGTGCGCGCCGCCGACCTCATCCTCGTCGTCGAGGACGGCCGCATCCTGGAGCGCGGCACCCACACCGAACTCCTGGCGGCTGACGGCCGGTACGCGGAGCTCTACCGCACGCAGTTCCGCGAGGAGGGCCTCCTGCCGGACACGGTGCGCTGACGTATGGCGGACGAACCCGCTTCGGAACGAACCGTCCCTTCCCACCCCGTTCCGACCCGCTCCCGTGCGGCCGCGGCCACACCACCTTTGGCCTCGGCACTCGCGGCGCCATCTCGGCTCCCGCCACCCGCGGATCTTGGCCAGAAACCGCTTCTGGGAGCAGCCGCCAGTTCCCTCTGAGGAAGCAATCAGTGCTGTCCACCCAGAGATCGGCCCACCCCGGTCCGCCGGAGTGCCTGGTCATCGCGCCTTGGCATGTTGACGCAGGGCGCTTCCCGCCGCTTACTACCCGCCGGGCGTCGTCAGGATGTCACCTTGATCGCTGGTGATCTCCACCTGCACCGTCTCAGGGTTGGTGTCTCCATACACCGTGCAGTCGAACGTGGTGCCCTCCTTGACCACGACGGACAGGGGGCAGTCCACGAAGGCGCCGGGGTTGTCCTTCTTCAGACCGCCGGCTTCACCCGCCACCTGCTTCTCCAGCGCTTCCTGATCCAGCACGCGCGGTGGTTCGACTGAAATGGGGCCCTGGGCCACCTTGATCGTCACCACTACCGCACAGGCGGCGACCACGGCCAAGGACAGCGCTATGACGGTGCGCGCAAAGCTTCGTTGATCAGTCACCCGAGCAGTCCTACCGAACCCCTGGTCGGCTGACAAGAGAGGCAGTCAGCCGACAGGGGACTACTCGATCGCTGCGCTCCCGCCAGGGCCATCTCCTGCGGGGGCGTGGCGGGCGCTCCTCGACGAGCAGCGACAGGGCATCGAGGCAGGGCCCGATCGGAAGTGGGTGCGCATCGTCGTCCGGGTGCTCACGGCGGGCGCGAGATCGGCGTGTCCTTCGGGGGTCTGTCCAACGGGGCCGAACCGATCGTCATGGCGCTCGTGGCGGTATTGGTGGCGGCCGTGGTCTTCCAGCGCGGCTTCGACCTCCTCGGCCTCATCACAGGCGGGCCGTGACCGTGGGGCCCGGCGCACCGTGTGGCGCGCCGATCAGGGCAGGTCACCCACTCGGCTACTGAATGTGCACAGCACGCTACGCAGGGCGATTCTTGCTGTGGGCTCGCTGCTGTCTTCGACAGTTTTTCTCTCCTGGGGAGCGGCGCCTGCCGCGCGGTGCGGGCCCCTTGTTGGAGGTGACGTGTTGTCTCGAATAGCCGTGCCTCAGGCGCCGCTACGGCGGCGCCGAGTGGGTGTGCGGATGTGGACGGTGGCCGCGAGCGTGGCCCTGACGTCCAGTGCTCTGACGGGCGCCGCGTACGCGGGGAGCGCCGAGGGTGGCGAGGTTGACGCCGCGAAACCCGGCGCTGTCACCGGTCTCGCGGACCCCTGCTTGCTGTTCCCGTACTTCCCCGGGTACTGCCCCAGCCGCCCTGGCTATCACTGGCACCCGGGGCGCCCCGGCATTCCCGGCCCGCCTGGGCCTCCTGGCCCTGCCGGGCCCGCTGGCCCTGCCGGTCCTGCCGGTCCTCAGGGCGAGACTGGCCAGCAGGGGCCCGCCGGACCTGCCGGACCTCAGGGCCCGCAAGGAGAGACCGGCCCGCAGGGGCCACCTGGTGTCGCCCCGGCTCACGGCCTGATGGACTACGACGAGCCCGGTACCTTCCTATTCCTCCCGCCCCCGGGGGTCACCTCAGTCTTCGTCCAGGCGTGGGGTGCCGGCGGGGGCGGCGCGGGATCAGACCTCGCCCACACTGGTGGCGGTGGCGGTGCCGGCGGCTTCGCCTGGTGCGTCCTTACGCCCGGGCCTGCAGTGACGGTAGTCGTCGGCCCAGGAGGGCCGGGCGGCGCACCCGGGCCTGGGCCAGGTCTGACAGGCGGCAACACCGTTGTGAGCAGCGGCCCCAATAACGTGACCGCCTTCGGCGGCGACGGCGGGCAAACTACGAACGGTGGCGCCGGCGGCACGGGCACTTGTCCTGGTCAGGGCACAGCCAGGCAAGGCGCCAGCGGCGGGACCGGCACCTTTGGCAACCCGAATGCTCCCGCGACCCCGGGCGGCCGTCCGGCAGTGGACGGAGTGGTCCAGCCCGCGCCGCCGAACGCGGGCACCGGCGGCAACAGCGGCGCCGGTGGTCCTATCGCCCCCGGTGACGCTGGCGGCAACGGATACGTCGTCATCTGGTGGTAGGCGACGCGGAGCCCGGCGCACCGCGTGGTGCGCCGGGTCCGTCCGGTCAGGGGCCGCCGGCCTGGGCTGGGGACTTGGCTCCGGCCGAGGCCTTCTCGCAGACCTCGCTGTCGGGGTAGCCGCGGGCGACGGTCTCGGCCGTGGCCTTGTTGCCGCAGGTGAACACGACCTTGCCGCTCGCGGCGACTACCTCGAACTGCTCCCGCTACATGCCGCGGGCGTTCATGCCGACCGTGACAATCCCGGCGACGGTACGGGTGTCGTCGAACTGGCACGCACCGGTCTCGCACTCCGCGCCGTCGCCGTGACGGCAGACGTTCGTGGTGAAGGCGCCGGCACGCACCATCTCCCCGTTGTCGAGCTGGAAGCGGGCGCGCAGGAAGTGCGTGAGGTCGATCCTGCCCAGGGACTCGTTGGTGAGGTTTGGGCCAGGCATGCCTGCGTTGGGCTCGCCGGACTGGGCACCACCCACCAGAAGCCGCCGGCGTAGTGGACCCCGCACCCCGCACCCCGCACCCCGCACCCCCCCCACCCCGAACCCCGCCGGTGGCCTCGGTGCGGTTTCCGCGGGCTTGGCCGGCCACGTCGGCGAGACGTTCGTCCGGTCCCGGGAGGCCGCGGCCACTCATCTTCGGTCGTACTTCGACCAGCCGTTGGAGTTCTCCAAGTACCGCGCTGCGGAACGGCTCGTAGCCTATGCCGGTCTGACCGCTGCTCAGGCCATGGTCGCCCCGCCCGGTGTTCCCGCATCGGCCAACGGGGAGCAGCAGGCCGCGCACGTCCCGCAGTCGCGTGCTGGGGCTGCTTCCGCTTATCCGGGGGAGCCGGTCGGGGACATCGTTCCCGGACCCGGGCGAGCTCGTTCTTTCGGCAGACACGCCGCCGGGCCGGAGAGGGCCGGAGCGTCGGCGGGGTGTACCGAGGGTCAGGGCGGACGGCGCCGACGGCGCGGACGACCACGCGCGTGGGCTCCGTCTCGGGCCGGTCCGCGGTGAGCATGGCGGTCCGGCGGGGCAGCAGGCCCCGTCCACCGAACCGGCGCGGATCGCTCCGCCTCCGCGCGGCCGCGGCCGCACCGCATTGCCGCCGATGGTGCGGACGATGAACCTCGCGCACCGTACGACTTCACCCGGCGGCGCCCCCGCGTGTCCGCCGGCAACCCTGTGCCGGTGGCAGCCGGCACGCCGTCCCCGCCGCAGCCGGCCCGCAACGACCGGGGTGGCCGGTGGTCCGAACCGAGCGACCCGCCCCCACGTGCCGCCGCGGGCGAGACACCACGCGCCGGGCGGGAAAGCCTTCGCCGCGGCCCGTCGGAGCCGGGCGGCGCATCCCGGGCCTGGCGTTGCGCACCTCACTCCGGGCCTCCGCGACTCGACAAGAGGCCAGTGGACCTTTACCGTGAAGGCATAAAGTTCCAGTGGCCTCTTAAAGGGCTGCGGGACGGACTCCACAAGAAAGGCGGCAAGGCGTGAACGAAGACACCACAGCGGCAGCGCGTACGCCGCTCGGCGGCTCCGGCATCTCAGTGCGGCCCGTCGGCCTCGGACTCATGGGGATGTCGCAGTTCTACGGAGCGGCGGACCCGGACGCCTCGGTCGCCACCATCCAGGACGCGATCGAGCTGGGCGTGGAGCTGTTCGACACCTCGGACTACTACGGGGCGAGCAGCGCCACCCCGGGCCGGCCGGTGCCGGGCTTCGGGCACAACGAGGAACTCCTCGGACGGGCCCTCAAAGGCCGCCGGGACCGGGCGGTCGTGGCGACCAAGTTCTCCGCGCGCCCCACCCCCGAGGGCCGCAGCTTCTTCGACGGCCGCCCCGAGTACGTGAGGGCCGCCTGCGAGGCCAGCCTGAGGCGGCTCGGAACGGACCGGATCGACCTGTACTACTACCACCGCCTGGACCCGGCCGTGCCCGTCGAGGACACCGTGGGCGCCATGGCCGACCTGGTCGTCGAGGGCAAAATCCGGGGAATCGGTCTGAGCGAGGTCAGCGCGGAGACCCTGCGGCGGGCCCACGCCGTCCACCCCGTCTCGGTCCTGCAGAGCGAGTACTCGCTCTGGGAACGCGGCGTCGAGGCCGAGGTGCTGCCGGAGTGCCGCCGCCTGGGTATCACCCTGGTGCCCTACAGCCCGCTGGGCCGCGGCATGCTCACCGGAGCCCTCCGCCGCGGGGCCGAGTTCGGCCGCGACGACTTCCGCTCGACGCTGCCCAAGTTCCAGGGCGAGAACTTCGAGCACAACCTGCGGCTGGTCGATGAGCTCGAGCGGTTCGCCGCAGGCGCCGGCGCCACCCCCGGCCAGATCGCCCTCGCCTGGCTGCTGGCCCAGCACCACGACATCGTCCCGATCCCCGGCTCCAAGCGTCCGGACAACGTCCGAACGAACCTCGCGGCCACCTCGGTCCGGCTCAGCGTCGACGACGTGGCCGGCCTCGGCGCCCTGTTCGACCCCGTGCGGGTCAAGGGCGCCCGCTACGGAGCCCTCAACACCCTCCCGGACGACACCGACAAGTGACGTCCCCACCGGACACCACACGCAGGGGCCCGGCCGCGACCGGCCGCCCCTGGGCAAGGAGCACATCCCATGGACTTCGACGACCAATTCGCCGGCCGGACCGCCTTCGTGACAGGCGCGGGCAGCGGCATCGGATCCGACATCGCCCGGCTGCTCGCGGCCCGCGGGGCCGCCGTCGCCCTGGTGAGCCGCCAGGAGGAACCCCTGAAGGAGCTCGCCGGCGAGATCGCCGCGGCGGGCGGCAGGGCCCTCGTCCTGCCGGCCGACGTCAGCGACCCGCTCGCCGTCGAGCACGCAGTCGCCGAGACCGTCGGCCACTTCGGCGCCCTGCACCTGGCCGTGAACAACGCGGGCACCTCCGGCGTCCTCCACGAGGTCCCCGACCTCCCCGAGGAGGAATGGAGCAGGACCATCGGAATCAACCTCTCCGGCGTCTTCTACGGGATGAAGTACCAGATCCCGGCGATCCGGGAGGCCGGTGGCGGCGCCATCGTCAACATCTCCAGCGTCTTCGCCGACCGGGGCCTGTCCGCCCGCGCCGCCTACAGCGCGAGCAAGCACGGCATGCGCGGACTGACCCGCACGGCGGCCTCCGAGTGGGCACGGCACGGTGTCCGCGTCAACGAGCTCCAGCCCGGCGTCATCCCGGTGCCTCGCCAGCAGGGCAACCCCGACGAGGTCGCGAAGATCGCCGAGCGCATCCCGGCCCGTCGGCTCGGCACCGGCGTGGAAGTGGCCAAGGCCGTCGCCTTCCTGCTCTCCGACGAGGCCTCCTACGTCACCGGCGCCCACCTCGCGGTCGACGGCGGGTTCCTCGTCTGAACCACAAAGATCCCCGCCCACCCTTTCCCCTTCCCCCACCGAGCAAGAGAGACAGAGGCACCACCATGAGCAAGACCTGGCTGATCACCGGAAGCTCCCGCGGCCTGGGCCGCGCGATCGCCGAGGCGGTCCTGGCGGCGGGCCACAACCTGGTCGCGACCGCCCGGCGCGTCGAGTCCCTGAACGACCTCGTCGGCACGTACGGCGACAAGGTCCGCCTGGTCACCCTCGACGTGACCGACGCCGCCGCCGCTCGGCGGGCCGTGCAGACGGCCGTGGCGGCCTTCGGGCGCCTCGACGTCGTCGTGAACAACGCCGGCTACGCCGACATGGCCGCCATCGAGGACATGTCCGAGCAGGCCTTCCGCGACCAGATCGACGCCAACCTCCACGGCGTCGTCAACGTCACCCGGGCAGCCCTGCCCGTCATGCGCGAGCAGGGCTCGGGGCACATCGTCCAGATCTCCTCCGTCGGCGGCCGCGTGGGCGGCCCCGGTCTCGGCGCCTACCAGGCGGCCAAGTGGGCGGTCGGCGGCTTCTCCGAGGTCCTGGCCAAGGAGGTGGCCCACCTCGGCATCAAGGTCACCGTCGCCGAGCCGGGCGCCATGCGTACCGACTGGGCGGGCTCCTCGATGGCCACCCCGCCGGTCAGCGAGCCCTACAAGCCGGTTGTCGAACCCGCGATTGCCCGCCAGCGGGCGTCGGACGGCAACCAGACCGGCGACCCCGCACGCGTCGCACGCATCCTGCTGGACATCACGGAGTCCGAGGAGCCGCCGCTGCGTCTGCTGCTCGGCAAGGACGCGGTCCGGGTCGGCCGGGTCGTGGCCGAGACCCTCGCCGCCTCCGACGCCAAGTGGCGTGAGGTGAGCGAGTCCGTATGACCCGGGGCATCGGGCCTGCCTGCCCGGTCGGGGCTTAGGCTTACGGCAGGCGGCGCCGAGTGCAGGCCGAGAGGTTTCCCGGGGAAGTGACAGTGGCAGACGACCGGTCGACGGAATTCCAGCGGGCGCGAAGCGCCGAGCAGCGCGAGATCCGCAAGCAGGCCATCATCGACGCCGCGACACAGCTCCTGGCGGAGATGCCGGTCGGCGAGATCAGCCTGCGCGAGCTGAGCCGGCGGGTCGGGCTGTCGAAGACCAATGTCGTGCGGTACTTCGAGACCCGGGAAGCGGTCTTCTTCGAACTGCTCAACCGGTCCCTCGCGCAGTGGATCGAGGAGCTGCCCGCCGAACTCCCGTCCCCGGGGACGCACGGTGCCGCCTCACCGGAGGCCGTGACGGACGCCCTGGCCCGGTCTCTGGCCCGCAGGTCCCTGCTGTGCGGCCTGCTGAGCGCGCTGGGGTCGGAACTGGAGCGGAACCTGTCCGCCGAGTCGGCGCGCGAGTTCAAGCTGGCCCATGGCAGATTGCTGGGCACGCTGGCGAATCTGGTGCAGCGCAACATTACCGCACTGACGCCGGCGGCCGCCCGGGAGCTGGTCTCCCTGACCGTCGTGTGCACGGCCGGACTCTGGCCGTTCGCCCACCCCTCGGAGGCGGTCGCCGAGGCCCAGCGGGACCCCGAACTCGCCGGCACGCGGGTCGACTTCGCCGAGCGGCTCGGTCGTACCCTACACGTCGCCGTCACCGGGCTGCTGACCCTGGGCTGAGGCCCGCGGCCGTTCCGGGCGGATCGGCCGGCGAGCCGGGTCGCTCCGCCATGGACGTGGAGGTTCCGGCCGCAGGCCACCGCGTGATGACCACCGTCAACCGCGCCGGCAGCTCCGTCTCGACGTTCGCCGAACCATCGGGGCGGGCGTATCCGGGGCACCGGATGCACCTCGACGGCGACCTGCCCGGGCCGGGCCGGAGCGGCGACCGCCCCCAGCGTCCGCGAAGCCCCACCCGCCGACCGTACCCGGCGAGTTGACCTGCGACGCCCGGGCGGGTCCACCACCTGACCTGGTCTCGGATGTGCGGCGCACCGCCGGACGGATCGCACCGAGGCCGTGGGTCACACCTTTGCATGCATCGCACTCACTTTCGCCACCCACTTTCGTCACCGCCTTAACCGGTGATACGTTCGGATCAGTCTTGGCGCCCCGAGGCCGTCTCGGGGCACCTGCCGAGGTCACGGGGCAGCTCGCCCGGAGACCCGCCCTCGCCCTTCCCATCGTGTGATGTGCACATGTGTCGCCGCGGTCAGGCGCACACCTACTCAGCGGATTGTGAAAGCTATGAAATTGAAGAAGAAACTTCTGACCGTGATCGCGGCCGGAGTGCCGCTGGTCGCGGCGGTGTACCTGCCGACCGCTTCGGCCCAGACCCCAACTCCCGCTTCGGCCAAGCCGTTCGGCTGCGCCTCCATGCCGGTTCGGGCCCCGGCCGGTACCGAGGTGGAGGCCCTGGCGGCGGTCCGCGACGTGGGCGGCACCATCAAGGGGACCGGCGTCCTCCAAGGCGAGGTCACCGGCGTCCCGGCCTTCTGCAAGGTGACCGTCACCCTCACCCACCCGGGCGAGGGTGACCACGCCAAGGTGACCACCTGGCTGCCCGAGAAAGGCTGGAACGGCCGCTTCCAGGCACTCGGCGGCAGCGCCTACCTCGCCGGGGACAACGGCGTCGGGATGGGCACCGCGGTCAAGAGCGGCTACGCGGCGACCACCACGGACGCCGGCGTCGGTGACGCCCTCGACGTCAGCTGGGCGCTGAACAGCGACGGCGAGGTCAGCACCACTCCGCTGAAGAACTTCGCCTCCCGTTCCCAGCACGAGGCGGCGGTCGTCGGCAAGCAGGTCGTCGACGCGGTCTACGGCAAGCGCGCCGCCTACTCCTACTTCACCGGATGCTCCACCGGCGGACGCCAGGGCTACATGGAGGCCCAGCGCTACCCCGACGACTACGACGGCATCCTCGCCGACGCGCCCGCCATCAACTGGGACGAGTTCGAGGTCGCCACCCTGTGGCCGCAGGTGGTCATGAACAACGAGAAGGCCTACCCGACCAGGTGTGAGTTCGACGCGTTCACCGATGCCGCCGTCAAGGCCTGTGACTCGCTCGACCGCGTCAAGGACGGCCTGGTCAACGACCCGGAGCGGTGCGACTTCGATCCTCGCAAGCTGATCGGCACCAAGGTCGCCTGCGACGGCCGGGAGTTGACGATCACGGCGGCCGACGCGGCCGTGGTGCGCAAGATCTGGGACGGCCCGCGCACCGCCACCGGTGAGGAGCTGTGGTCCGGCGTCCCGATCGGGGCCGACCTGAACGGCCTTGCGGCCACCAACAAGCCGGACGCGAACGGCAACGTCACGGGTGCGCCGTTTCCGGTACCCGCCGCGTGGGTCCAGCTCTGGCTGAAGAAGGACCCGACCTTCGACCTCTCGGAGATCACCTACAGCCAGTTCACCCAGTTGTTCCGGCAGTCCGAGGCCGAGTACGACAAGGTGATCGGCACGGACGACCCCGACCTCTCCGGCTTCCGCACGTCCGGCGGCAAACTGCTGACCTGGCACGGTCAGGCCGACCAGTTCATCCCCACCCAGGGCACCGTCGAGTACCGCAAGCAGGTCGAGCGGAAGATGGGCGGCCCCAAGCGGGTCGACGACTTCTACCGCCTGTTCCTCGCCCCGGGCACCGACCACTGCGGTCTGAACGGCACCGACGGCTCGGCCGACGGCCTCGCCGCGCTGACCGCCTGGGTCGAGCACGGCAAGGCACCCAAGACCCTGCCCGCCACCTTGATCAATGCCTCCGGCAGGAGCGTCACCCGAGACCTGTGCAGCTACCCCGGGGTGTCCCGCTACAAGGGCCACGGAGACCCGGACGTCGCCTCCAGCCACCGGTGCGTCTTCCCGCCGCGGCACTGACACCGTCGCCGACCATCCGACAACCCGAGAAAGGCCGAACACCATGAGGACGCAGACGGCGACTTCCACCACCCGGGCAACAACGGGAGGACGCTCCTCCCTGCCGAGGCTGTACCTGTGCCGCGGCGTCCTGGCCGTGGTGTGGGCCCTGGTGTTCGCCCGCGCCCATGACTCCGTCGACGCCACGGCGATCACGCTGCTGGTCGTCTACCCGCTGATCGACGCGGTGTCGTCGCTGATCGACTACCGCGCCACCCCCGACGGTTCGGAGCGCGGAGTCACAGCGTTCAACGGCGTGTTGAGCACGTTCGCCGCCCTCGCTGTCGGCACCGCCGGAGCGGGCGGCGTGGAGCCGGTGCTCCATGCGTTCGGCGCCTGGGCGGTCATCTCCGGGGCGGCCCAGCTGGTCGTCGGCCTGCGGCGGCGCGGTTCCGAGCTGGGCAACCAGTGGCCGACCCTGATCTCGGGCGGCCTGTCCTTGCTGGTCGGCGTCTTTTACAACATCCAGGCCGTGGGCGACCACCCCTCGCTCGACGTGCTGTCGACGTACGCCACGGGCGGTGGTGTCTTCTTCATCGCACAGGCTGCGCTGCTCGCCTGGAAGACCCGCCGGCTGCGCACCCGAACCGCCTGAGCGGAGGACGGGTGCCGGCCCGGCGGTCTCCACCGCCGGGCCGGCACCCGTGTGTCTTCGGGCAACCGTGGATCAGTAGTACACCCAGTACCCGTCGTAGTAGTCGTAGGAATCCGTGTAGTCCCAGTACTCCGTGTACTCCCAGTATTCGTAGTCGGACTCCCAGCAATCGCTGTCGCCGCCGTAGCCGGTGGTCTTCGTCTGCTGCTGGGGTGCCTGGGTGGACACGGCGCTTGTCTGGGCCGACGCGGGGGCGGCGAACGCCGTGGTGGGGATCAGAGCGCCCCCTGCCGCCAGGGCCGCGGAGGCCGTGAAGATCGCCAGACGCCGGGAACGAGGTGTGCGGGCCATGAGAATTCTCCTTGCTGAGGGATGACGGGAAAACCGGATGGTTCCGGGAGGGCCACCCGTTCTGCGTGAACCGATGCCTCCATTGAGCCCGGCCCGGCGCGTCGCGTCACGCCCCTGGAATTCGGGGCTTGACAAAAGCGACGTCCACCGGGGTCGGGACCCAGGAGCGCCTGCCGTGCGTCGCCGACGTGGCTGACGGTCACGTCAAGGCCACAGATTTCCGGTGATCCGGTCCCCCGCGCAGGTCACGGTGGTAACTTCCACCGGCTACTTGACCTCGCCTTTACGAGAACCAGGGGGAACCGCGATGAGCACTCCGCCACCGCCGCCCGGCACCAACCCGTACAACCAGCAGCCGCCCGCGCCGTACGGCCCCCCGCCCGGGAACCCGTACAGCGTGCCCGGCCCTCCGGCGCCCGCACCCGCACGCCGCATAGGCGTCAAGGGCATCGTCAGGGGAGTCGTCGGGCTCGTCGTGATCGGCTTCGTGGTCTACGGCGGCTACACCACCTGGTTCGGGGGCGCCGCGACCGCCGACGCGGGCGACTGCCTGCACGCCGGGAACGCGGCGGCCACGGGCGTGATCTCCGTCGGGGACCCGGAGTTCGAGATCGTGGACTGCGGTGACGCGAAAGCCCAGTTCAAGGTCGTCGACCGGCAGTCCGGGACGAACGGGACCTGCGAGGACCAGTACCGGCGGTACACCCAGGGCGGCTCCGGCCGGGACTTCACGCTCTGCCTGGAGCCCCTGAAGTAGGCACCCGCCGACGCCCCTGAGGTCCGCCCCGGCCCCGGTGACGCCGCGTCAGACGGTGAGTACCGTGGTCGGGATGCGGATCCTTCACCTGTCCGACATCCACATCGGCCCCGCCGACGGGCCCAACTCCCGCGGGATCGACGCACGGGAGTCCCTGCGCCGGATGCTGGCCGCCCTCGACTCCGTCCCGGACGTCGGCGCCGTCGTCGTCAGCGGCGACGTCGCCGACGACGGCTCCCCGGAGGCGTACGCCGCGGCCCGCGACATGGTGCGGGAGTTCGCCGCGCGCCGGCGGGCGCCCGTGGTGTTCTGCACCGGCAACCACGACGAGCGCGGCGCCTTCGCCAAGGTGCTGGGCAGCGGCCATCTGGGAGCCGGCGGAGACGACCTGGCGACCGCCGTCGTCGACTCCCCCGAGGGCGAGCGGGCCGCCGTGAGCGTGATCGGCGGCCACCGCTTCATCACGCTCGACTCGCTCGTCCCCGGCAAGGTGTACGGCCGGGTCGGCCCGCGCCAGCTCGGCTGGCTCCGCGAGGTGCTGGCCGAGCCCGCGCCGCACGGATCCGTGGTGGTCCTCCACCACCCGCCCGTCACCCTCGACGTCGCGACCCAGAAGGCCCTCGGGCTGCAGGACGGGGCCGAACTGGCGGACGCCGTGCGCGGCACGGACGTACGGCTCGTCCTGTGCGGCCACTTCCACCTGCAGCTCTTCGGCCACCTCGGGTCGGTCCCGGTGTGGGTGACCCCGGGGGTCCTCAGCCGCATCGACCTCTCCGGCCCGCAGGGCACCGAGCGGGCGGTACGCGGGGCCTCGGCGACCCTCGTCGACCTCGGCGGTCCGTACGCCCCGCTGTTCCACGTGCTCCACGCACGCGACCCACGGGCGGGCGAGACCGTCTACGAGCTCGACCGCGACCAGCTCCGCTCGGTCGTCGAGCGGCTGGGCCCCGGCTCCTGATCAGGGCGTGACCAGGACCTTGCTGATCAGCGGCAGGTGGTCGGAGGCCGTCGGGTCGGCCTGCACCACGCGCGTGACGAGGGGCTTGACCTCGTCGGTGGTGTAGATGGCGTCGATGCGCTCGGTCGGGGCCTCGGCGGGGTAGGTCGCGCCGTCCCCACGGCCGTGCAGCGAACGGGCCCACGCGTCGGTGTAGCGGGACTGCAGCGGCTGCGACTCGGGCGCGTCCGGCAGGGCGTTGAAGTCGCCCACGAGGACGGCGGGCTCCTTGTCGCCGATCAGGTCCACGATCTGCGGGGTCTGCTGGAGGCGGTCGGTCTGCGAACTGGCGGCCAGGTGCGTGCAGTAGAAGTGGACGGCCTTGCCGCGCACGTTCAAGGTCGCGTGCAGCAGTCCGCGCTGCTCCTGGCCGGGCGACTTGTAGAGCCAGGTGTTCTCCGACGCGGTGATCGGGTAGCGGGACAGGATCGCGGTGCCGTACTGGATCCGGTGGTCGCTGCCGGCCGGGGGCGCGTTGTCGATGTTGGCGCCGAAGACGACGTGGTAGCCGAGCAGCTTCGCCAGGTCCGCGGCCTGGTCGGCCCAGTCGCTGCGCGCGGAGTAGTGGTTGTCGACCTCCTGCAGCCCGACCACGTCGGCGCCGCTCCTGCGGACGACGTCCGCGATCCGCGGGACGTCGAGCACGTCGTCGGTGCCCTGGGCGTGGTGGATGTTGAACGTCATCACGTCCAGCACGCGCGCGCCGCGGCCCTCGGCGGCCGGGGCCTTGCCCGTGGTGGCGACGGCGGTGCCGGTGGTGGCGGAGAGCGCGAAGACGACGGCGAGTGCGGACAGGGTCCGGCGCAGCATGACGGGGGTCCTCCTGGGAACGGCTTTCGGGAACGATCACGATCGTGGTCGGGCCCGCTGGCCGGCGTGTGACGGGCGGATGAAGAACCACGTCCCTTCCCCCGTGCCGGACGTCACGCCCCGTTCAACCCGCCGACCTTCGGATCTGGTGGGGGCCTGGCGCGGCCCCTCCGGGCAGGCGGGTTGACCCTCGACCTGGTGGAGGGGGCAGAGTCCCGGGAGTGGAGAACGACATGCGCAGTATCGGTGAGCTGGCCCGGGACAGCGGCCTGGGCGTGAGCGCGCTGCGGTTCTACGACGGCGCCGGGGTCCTGGTCCCGGCCCGCGTGGAACCGTCGAGCGGCTACCGCTGGTACGGCCCCGAGCAGCTCGAAGAGGCCCGGTTGCTGGCACGGCTGCGCCGGACCGGCATGCCCCTGGCGGACATCCGCCTGGTGCTGGCCGGCTGGTCCAGTGCCGACACCGACCTGGTCAGGAAACTGCTGCAGGCGCAACTGCGCCGCCTCGAACGGGGTCTGTCCGACGCTCGCGTCGAGTTCTCCGCGATCCGCGCCCTACTCGACCGCAAGGAGAACCCCATGTCCTCGCCCCTCGCCTCCGCCACCGTCCGCCTGGCCGTCCCCGTCCCGGGCCTGGCCGCCGCACTCGACGCGGTCCGCTTCGCCGCCGGGACCGACCCCGAACTGCCGGTGCTCGGCGGTGTCCTGTTCGACATCGACGGCGGGACGCTCCATGTCGTGGCCACCGACCGGTACCGGATGGCCGTCGCGCAGACCGGTGCCACCGGGCACGACGGGCCCCGCCGCCAGGTCGTCGTGCCGTCCCCGCTCGCCGACGCCATGCGGGCGCTCCTCGCCGGCGGCGAGGCGTCCGTCGAGCTCACGGTGGACGGTGACCGCGTCGCCCTGGCGGCAGGCGACCGTCAGGCGGCCGGCCGCTGTCTCGACCACGACTTCCCCGACTACCGCCGCATCGTGCGGCTGCCGGAGGGCCGGCGCGTCCTCGTCGAGGTCCCGGCGCTGCGCGCCGCGTTGGAGACCGGACCCGTCCGCCCCGGCGAGAGCCGGGAGCAGGACGGGAAGTCCCCCGACATCAGCGTGCTCACGGTGGCGGGCGACGGCACGGTGGGCGTGTGCGAGGACGGCGACGAGGGCCCGGACGATGTCGCCGTCAACCGCGCGTACCTCCTCCAGGCGCTGGCCGCCGGAGCCCGGGACCAGCTGGTGCTGGAGTTCGGCGCATCCACGGCGCCCCTGACGATCCGCCGGGCGGAGGACGACGGCGCCTTCTCGGTCCTGATGCCCGTCCGTCTGGAGGCCTGACCGCGCGGCCGCACCCCGTCACGCCGGCACGGCCACCCGCTCGCAGAACCAGTAGACGCTCACGACCACGATCGGAGCCGTCATCGCGGGCAGCGCCCAGCGGTGGGCGGGGGTGCGGCGCAGCAGGGCCAGCAGGGGGAACGTGACCGCGATGATGCCCAGCTGCACTGCCTCGATGCCGACGTTGAAGCTGAGCAGCGACAGCAGCAGTTCCCAGGACCAGCTCTCTTCGATGCCGAGGGCGCCCGCGAAGCCCAGGCCGTGGACGAGGCCGAAGAGGAAGACGACCGGGAGCCGCCAGCGGCCGGTGGCCTCGCGGTTGCGCAGGAGGAGCCCCGCGAGGGCCACGGCGGCGATGGAGGCGGCGATGACCGGCTCGACGACCGATCCGGGAACGTGGACGAGACCCATGGCCGCCAGCAGGAAGGTGACGCTGTGCGCGGCGGTGAAGGCGGTCGCCGCGAGGACGACGTCGCGCAGGCCGCGGGCGCCGATGAGCAGGGAGAGCAGGAAGAGGATGTGGTCGAGGCCGAACAGCAGGTGCTCCATGCCGAGCAGGAAGAAGTCCGTGATCTGCCGGGATTCGTGGTGCCCGGTGGTCTCCAGGGTGGGCTCGGCGGCCGTCAGCACCTGGGAGCCCCGCCGGCCGTCGATGTCGTAGTGGACGATCGTCTGCGTGCTGTGCACGAAGCTCTCGGCGTCGGGGAAGAGGGCGCTGGAGACGGTGTACGTACCGCCGGCGCCGCCCGGACAGTCGTAGACCAGGGTGAGGACGGCGTACGGGCGGGTGCCGCGGGTGTGGACGTCCGCGTCGCGGGCGGGGCGGGGTGAGCAGGCGGCGTCCTCGTGGCCGACGGCGAAGCGCCCGGTGACGTACGCGTGCACCGCGTCGGCGTTGGTCTGGAGCTGGTGCAGCTGCTCGGTCCGGCCCTGCGCCCCGTACGCCTCCTCGTACAGCCAGGCCGACTTCATGAGCAGGTCGTACTCGAGGTCGAGGGTCGCCTCCACGTGGCTTCCGGCGCCCTTGACCTCGACGTACGCCTTCGAGGTCGCGTCGTGCGCGGCGGCCGGTGCGGCGGAGGCGAGGGCCGCGGCGAGCACGGCGACGAGGGCCGCGAGGAGCACGGCGGAGAGCCGGGGCGCGGTGGTGGAACGCATGAGGTCGGTCCTCTGGGTGGGGGGGGTGAACGGCGGCGGCCCGCCGTCCCGGACCGGTCGGGTCCGGGACGGCGGGCGTGGGCGGGCCTGCGGTCCTACCGGCGTGTCAGCCGGTCACCGCCGGCCGGTGGACGGCGCGAACCACGGGTACGCGGGCGCGTCCGGTCCCCACGTGCCGGGGCGGCCGTGGGCGTCCTTGGTCACGAAGACGCTCGGCTCGGAGGCGGTGACACCGCCGCCGGTGGAGCGCACCGTGACGAACCAGGCGTGGGTCGTGCCCGGCTTGAGCCCCCGCCAGGTCACCGAGGCGACCTCGCCGGAACGGGCCTTGGCCTTGCCGATGACGCTCACGGGGTCGTAGAGCGCCAGCGAGTCGGTCGTGAAGGCCGTCTTGCGGCTGGTGAGGTCGACCGGCAGCACCATGTTGTCCTCGGTGCCGTCGTAGCGGTGGTCGGTGTCGTACTCGGTGGCGCCGAACTCGTCGAGCAGCGGCGAGTAGGTGTCCACCGTCACCTCCGAGCGCTTGACGTCGAACTGCAGCATCCGGAAGAAGCTCGCGCCGAACTGGAGCTGGTCGTCCGGCCGGTAGCCGCCGATCTCGGTGAGCCCGAGCCGGTCCGCGGAGACCGTGTAGAACTGGTAGTCCGCGAGCAGCTCGACGACGTCGTGCTCGACCTCGCCGACCTTGGGCTTCACGTTGGTGCCGACGCCGTGCTCGTGACCGGCGAGGATCAGGAAGACGTTCGGGTTGTCCTGGACGACCGTCTTGTAGAGCATCGAGCCGTCGGGCGCGGAGAACGGGGCGCCGCGTCCGTCCGGGTTGCCGCTCGGCGCGAGGTAGTCGTGCGAGAGCAGGATGCCGTTGCGGCCGGGGAAGCGCTTGAAGACGGAGTCGGCCCATTCGGCCTCCTCGCGGGTCACCCCGTAGGACAGGCCGACCACGACGAAGTCGAGGCCGCCGGCGGAGAACAGGTCGTAGTGGTTCTGGTTGTCGCCGGGCCGCCAGGGGCCGCCGTACTCGGCGTGCTTCCAGCCCTTGGACAGGGCCTGGTAGCGGTCGGGGCCGTAGTACTTGTTGTAGATCGCGCCGGGGCCGTTCTCGGTGCCCGACTGGTTGTCGTGGTTGCCCGCGATCACGCCGTTGGGGATCCCGGCGTCGTCGAGGATCTTCTGCTGCTCGGAGGAGAGCTCCAGCTCGCCGGTGATCTGGCGCTGCGTGGCCTCGTCGGCGGGCTTGCGGATGTTGTTCTCGATGATGTCGCCGGTGTGGGCGACGTAGGCGATCTTGCGCTGGTCCTTGTTGGCGGCGATCCAGCGGGAGACGTCGCCGTACGCCTTCTCCCACACCGCGCGCTCCTCGGGCGTCTCCTGCTCCACCGCGCCCTCGGAGAGGTACTGGGTGTCGGTGTAGTGGACGATCGAGAAGTCGTACGAGCCGGGGTCGGCGAAACGGTTCGGGTCGCCGGCGTCGATGTCGTCGGCGAACGGGTCCTCGCCGGTCACCATGACGTGGACCTGCTGCCGGTCGACGTACTTGCGGTCGACGACGGCGGTCAGGACGGTGTTGCCCTCGACGGCGCCGCGGGCGCTGGTCAGGACGTCCCAGGCGTCGGTCCTGGTGTTCCACACGCGCAGCGCGGCGAGCCGTTCGGGGTCGATGACGCCCTCCCAGCGCAGCACCGGCGCGTCCACGTGGCCCTTGACCTTGACGTCGTACCGCTGGAAGGTGACGTCCGGGCCGGCGGGCGCGGGCAGCGTCCTGCCGTCGGCGGGCGCGAGGCCGGCGGCCTTGACCTTCTTCTCGCCCTTGACCTCGAGCGTGGTGGGGACGGACGTCGCCGTGCCCTGGTACACCTGGTCCGGCGTGATGATCTCGGTCTCGGAGAACGTGGCGGTCACGTCACCGCCGTCGGGCTCGGCCACCGTGGCCGACAGCTTCACGCTGCCGCCCGCGTCGGTCGTACCGGACTTCGGGGTGAGGCCGGCGGGAGCGTCGGGGACGCCGGCGGAGGTGAACGTCACCTCGCGGGTGCCGGTGTTGCCGAGGCCGTCGGTGCCGGACACCTTCAGCGTGTGCTCACCTGCGGACAGGCCGGGGCCCACCGCGGCGCCGGGCTCGACGGGCTTGCCGTCGAGCGTGACGTCCGGGCCCTTCACGACGCCGGACAGGTCCTGGAGCCGCACGTCGAGGACGACCGAGGCGGTGATCCGCTGCCCGGCGGCCGGGACGCTGGACGCCACCGTGGGGGCGGAGTTGTCGGTGACCAGGAAGCGGGTCGCGGTCTTGCCGCTCTTCGACGTCGCGGCCAGGGTGTGCCTGCCGTCGGCGGTCTTGGCGGTGTCGAGGTCGGCGTACAGGCCCTGGGCGGGGCCGTCGACGAAGAACTCCAGGTCGATCTCGGTGAGCGGGTTGACGTTGTCGCCGCAGTTGCCGTCGCCGAGGCCGTACGAGCCCTTGAGCATCCGGCCGGCGGCGGTGCCGTTCGCCGGGGTGAGGGTGATGTCGGAGACGGCGAAGTCGTCGCGGTTGTCGCCGCAGGAGGTCGTGAAGGTGCCCGTGACGAAGTCGATCGTGTTCCAGCCGGGGACGAGCCACTCGTTGGGGAACGTCAGGCCGACGTGCTGGCTGACGAAGTCGGCGTCGAGCACCTGCTTCTGGCCGTTGACCAGGATGTGGTTCTGGTAGCGGGCCTCGATCGAGTTGGTGCCCACGGTGAAGCCGAGGGTCGCGTTGCCGGAGCCGAGGGTCGGTGAGACGTGCACGGCCGGGGCGTCGATCGTCCAGTGCAGCTCGGCCTCGCGCAGGCGGGTGTCGCTGTTGCCGCAGCTGCCGTCGCCCATGGCGTACGAGTCGGCGATGCCGTGGCCGGTGACGGTGCCGCCGTCGAGGGCGAGCGCGAGCCCCGAGATGTCGAAGTCGTCGCGGTTGTTGCCGCAGCTCTCCTTGTAGGCGCTGGTCACGACCGTGATCGTGTTGTCACCGGGGACCAGGAAGCGCGCGGGGACGGCGATGTCGACGCGCTGGCTGACCCAGGTGCCGCCCAGGTCGATGCGCTTGCCGTTGACGAGGAGGTGGTTGTCGTACCTGTCGTCGATCGAGTTCGACCCGACGTCGAAGGAGAAGGTGGCCGCGCCATTGCCGAGACTTGCGGCGGTGGCCGGCTCCTTGCCGTCTACGGTGAGCGTCGTCGGCTCGCCCTCGGCGCCCGCGGGGAAGTTCGCGAAGACCGGCTGGCGGCCCTTCACCAGCGTGCCGTCCTTGGGCAGCAGCCGGGGGGCACCCGCGGGGGCGTTGTTCACCGTCACGGTGTTCTTGACGGTCTTGCCCGAGGTCGTCGTCGCCGTGAGGGCGTGCGCGCCGTTGGCGAGCCCGGTGGTGTCCAGGTCGGCGCGCAGGCCGGTGGTGCGCTGCGGGTCGCCCAGGACGAAGAAGGTCAGTGTGGCCTTGGTGAGCAGCGTGGTGTTGGTGCCGCAGCTGCCGTCGCCGAAGGAGTACGTGTACTCGTTCTCCTCGCCGTCCGCGACCTCGCCGAGCAGGTCCAGGCTGATGTCGGAGAGCACGAAGTCGTCGAAGTTGGTGCCGCAGGAGCTGTCGACGGTGCCGGCGAGGATCTCGACCTTGTTCTCGCCCTTGACCAGCTCGTCGTTGGGGATCTCGATCGTGCCGCGCTGGTTGACGAGGTCGCCGATGTCGGCCCGGTAGTCTCCGTTGACCAGGACGTGGTTGTGGTAGCGGGCCTCCGTCGAGTTGGACCCGACGTCGAAGCTGAGCCGGGAGGTCCCGACCGTCCGCTCCGCGTCGACGGCCTTGCCGTCGACCGCGAGCCGTGTGACGGAGTCACCGGCCAGCGTGGGCGTGGCCGCGACCTTCTCCGTGCCCTCCAGGTACGCGCCGTCCCCGGGGGTGAGCGCCGGCAGGCTCGTGGCGTCCGCCGACCCGCCGTGCCCCGGTGTGCGCTCCTGCGTCGCCGTCTCTGCGTACGCCCCGGTGAGGTTCCCGCTCAGCAGGAGCAGCGCGGCGAGCGCCACTCCCACGAGCCGTTGCCCCGCCGATCCGCCACCGGGCCGTCCGAGCCGCTGTGTTGGCCGTATCACCAGCTGTCCTTCCGATCGCCACAAGGTGAGGGGAACGCCGGTGCCGAGAGGTGGCATGCCCCTGGCGGATCTTGGCCAGCGGAGGTGAACGCAGTTAAAGCAAACGTAAACAACCAGCGGAAGGTGTCCCCTTGGCCCCGCGGGGGCCGGTCACCTGATCACGACATATGGCTGCACGGCGTACGCGTATGCGGAATTGCAACCGTTGATCCGGCCGCCTGTGCAACCCACCCGCGGCGCGGTGGAGTAGTGAGGGGTGAGCGGATCGCCGGCTGTGGGGCACGGCGGGGTGCGCATGAGGTTCACCGACCGAGGAGGAGCGTCACGTTGTCCGGATTCAGAGGCGTCTCAATGGCGGCCGCACTGCTGGGTGGGATCTTGTTGCTGACGGGGTGCAGCGACTCCTCCGGGTCCGACTCCGCCGCCGGTCCGGCCACTTCGTCCTCGCCGGACGCGTCGGTCACGGCACAGGCATCGGCGTCCGGCTCTCCCTCGGCCCGGCCGTCCGATTCCGCCACGTCGCCCTCGGCCACCACGCCGTCGCCCCGCTCCACCGCCCCCGCGACCTCCCCCAGCACGCGGCAGGCGCCCGCCTCCGTCCCCGGCTGCCGCAACCTGACCGTCAGCGGTGAGGTCAAGGCCGCGGTGACGCGGGCGTACCAGCGCGGTTTCCCGCGCTTCGTGCACATCGAGCCGGAGCCGCAGCGGTTCTTCTTCGGCCAGTGCGGCACCGTCCGCTACGCGGCCACCCAGTTCCAGCCCACCCGGGGCGCGACCGAGGGCGAGCTGGTGAACCTGCAGGACGAGGGCAGCGCCATGAAGTACTTCCGCGCCACCTCGGGAACCAACTGGGCCTACGTCGCCACCGACGGCTTCCCCGCGAGCGAGAGCGGCTGCCGCGCGATCCCGCAGATCCCCCGGGCCCTGGCCACGGCCTGGCGGAACTGCGCCGTCGCGCGCTGACGCGTACCGCTGCGCGCGGCAACGGGTGCGTCACCGGGACGGCGCAGCGCGGCAGCGGCGTTCCTCACCTGGCGGAGCCCCCGGCGCGCAGGGGAATCGCAGGTCAAGGCCGTCGCGTCCCGCCCCGTGGACGGCGCTCCTCTGATCGCACCATATGTCCGAGTTCGGTAGATTCCCATGGAACCGCCCTGAGGTGAGGGACGACAGGACCTTCAGCCCGTGAAGGCCGCCGAGGAACGGGGAAACCGACGATGGCCACCGACTCACCCGTGCAACTCGGCATGATCGGCCTCGGACGCATGGGCGCCAATCTCGTGCGCCGGCTGATGCGCGACGGCCATCCATGCGTCGTCCACGACCTCAACCGCGACGCCATGCTGGAACTGGAGAAGGAGGGGGCGACGGCCGCCGCCTCGCTCCAGGAGTTCGTGGAGAAGCTCGCGCCGCCCCGCAACGTGTGGCTGATGCTCCCGGCGGGGGTCGTGCAGTCGACGCTCGACGAGCTCACCGCGCTGCTGGAACCCGACGACACCGTCATCGACGGCGGCAACTCCTACTACCGCGACGACATGGCCCGCGCCCGGCAGCTCGCCCCGCATCGGATCCACTACGTCGACTGCGGCACGTCCGGCGGCGTCTGGGGCCTCGAACGCGGCTACTGCCTGATGATCGGCGGCGAGGACGAGCCGGTGGCGCGGCTGGACCCGATCTTCCGCACCATCGCGCCCGGCCGCGGGAACGCCGAGCCCACGCCCGGCAGGACCAGGTCCGACGGCACCGCGCCGGAGGGCTACCTCCACTGCGGGCCGAGCGGCGCCGGCCACTTCGTGAAGATGGTCCACAACGGGGTGGAGTACGGGATGATGGCCGCCATCGCCGAGGGCCTCAGCATCATCCGGCACGCGGACGCGGGGCTCGGCCGCAGGGCCGTCGACGCCGAGACGGCGCCGCTGCGCGAGCCCGAGGCGTACCAGTACGAGATCGACGTGGCCGAGGTCGCCGAGGTCTGGCGGCGCGGCTCGGTGATCGGCTCCTGGCTGGTCGACCTCGTCGCCGACGCGCTCGCCCGCTCACCACAGCTGGACCAGTTCACCGGCCGGGTCTCGGACTCCGGAGAGGGCCGCTGGACGGTCCAGGCGGCGATCGACGAGAGCGTGCCCGCCCCCGTCATCAGCGCCTCGCTGGCCGAACGGTACGCGTCGCGCGGACTCGGCGAGTTCGGCGACAAGGTGCTGTCCGCGATGCGCGGCGAGTTCGGCGGCCACGCCGAGAAGAGCGGGTGAAGGCGCCGTGTCCCATCGTTCCCCCTCACCCGGTCACGGTCCGGTCCCCGAGGACCACGTGGTGGTGCTGTTCGGCGCGACCGGCGACCTCGCCCGCCGCAAGCTGCTGCCCGGTCTCTTCCACCTCGCCAAGGCGGGGCTGCTGCCCGCCCGCTACCGGATCGTCGGCTCGGCGCCCGCCAAGAGCACGCTGAGCGACGAGGACTTCCGCAAGCACGCGCGGGACGCGGTCGCGGAGTTCGGCCGGTCGAAGCCCCAGGGCCGCGCGTGGGAGGAGTTCGAGGCCGCCCTGTCCTTCGGTGCGTGCGATCCCGGCGCCGCCGGGCCGCTGCTCGCGGCCGTACGGGAGGCCGAGCAGGCGATCGAGGGCAGCCCGCGGCGCCTGTTCCACCTCGCGGTGCCGCCGAGCGCCTTCACCTCCGTGATCGAGACGCTCGGGGCGAGCGGACTCTCCGACAACGCCCGGGTGATCGTGGAGAAGCCCTTCGGCACGGACCTCGCCTCGGCCCGCGCGCTCAACGCGTCCATCCACGCCGTCTTCGACGAGTCCCGGGTCTTCCGCATCGACCACTTCCTCGGCAAGGAGTCCGTCGACAACATCCTCGCCCTGCGCTTCGCCAACGGCCTCTTCGAGCCGATCTGGAACCGCGACCACATCAGCCACGTGCAGATCGACGTGCCGGAGAGCATCAGCATCGAGGGCCGCGCGCAGTTCTTCGAGGGCACCGGCACGTTCCGGGACATGATCGTCACCCACCTCTTCCAGCTCCTGGGATTCGTGGCCATGGAGCCGCCCACGGCACTGCAGGCACAGTCCCTGCGGGACGAGAAGGAGAAGGTCTTCGAGTCGCTGCAGCCCGTCGACCCGGCCCATGTCGTGCGCGGACAGTACGAGGGGTACCGGGCCGAGCCGGGCGTGGATCCGCACTCGGACACCGAGACCTTCGTCGCCCTGCGCGCGACGATCGACAACTGGCGCTGGGCCGGGGTGCCCTTCTACCTGCGGTCGGGCAAGTCCCTCGGCGAGGCACGGCACGTCGTGACGCTCGGCTTCCGGGAACCGGCCCTGCGCATGTTCCCGCTGGCCGCGCGGGGCGGCTCCGAGACCCGGAGCAACGCGCTGGTGATCGACTTCGACGACCCGGGCCGGATCACCACCTCCTTCCTGGTGAAGGAACCCGGCCCCGCCATGCGCCTGAGCACCGCGGAGATGGTCTTCGGCTACGCCGACTCCTTCAACACCATGCACGCCCTCGAGGGCTACGAACGCCTCCTCCTGGACGCGATGCTCGGCGACCAGTCCCTGTTCACCCGCTCCGACGGCATCGAGCGCCTGTGGGAGGCGTCCACCCCGCTGCTGGAGAACCCGCCCCCGGTCGAGCTCTACGCCCCCGGCTCCTGGGGCCCGGACAGCGTCCGCCGGCTCATCGCGCCGCACCACTGGAGCCTTCCCCACCGCAAGTGACCTCCAGGCGGCCGGCTGCCCGGCGTGCGGTGGCCGGAGGCCGGGCCTGCGCAGACGGCCGCGGCACGCATCCGGCGGACATCCCGCCCTCGGCCAGGGGGACTCACCCTGGCCGAGGGCGGCGGTGCAGCCGGCCTCGGCCGCCCGTCAGGGGCCGCCACCGGCACCCCCGTCAGTCCGCCAGGGGAGCCGTCAGGTTCCCGATCCGCATGACCGCCCAGCGCACCATGATCACCGTCACCATGCCGCTGGCCACGACAGCGGTGACGATCGAGGCGGCCGAGCCGGAATGCAACGCGGTCAGGAACGGGACGACCAGCGTGACCACCGCCGCCAGCGCCCCAGCGCCGTACCAGCCCAGGAACAGCACCGGGCCCATGCCGCCCGCAGGGGACTGGGCCGACGACATCAGCAGATGGTGCTTGGTCGCCCCCCGGCAGGCGTTGACCAGCGAAGCGCCCACCAGCGGCGGCACCAGGGCCGGTGCCAGCAGCGCACGGGCCCCCGCGCCTTCCCCGGCCAGCACCCCCGCCGCCACCAGTGCACCGACCAGCCCCAGCACGACGGGCACCGCCGTGTGCCGCAGCATCAGGCCCCGGTAGGGGTACGGAGCCCACGACCCGCGCCGCGTGTCGTCGGTCTCCACCCGGGCCGGCTCCAGCAGCTGGGTCAGCGACCAGTAGCCGAACACCAGTGAGGCCAGCGCCGCCGTCACGCCTGTCCCGCCGTGCGCCGAGGCCGCCAGCACCGCGCCCAGCACCGCCAGCAGCCCCAGCACCACCGCCCGGCCCAGCCGGCCCGGAGTGCGCAGCAGCGCGAGCGTGTCGCGCCACGGCACCGCCAGCTCCGCCCGACGGGGCGCCGGCAACCTCCATCGCGTCGACCGGCCCCCGCCGGTGACCCCGGCCACCGCCTGCCGCGCGGTACGGAACTCCACCGTGCGCAGCGCGGCCATCACCCCGGTCGCGGTCCGCGAACGCCGCCGTACCGCGGACAGCGCCAGCGACCCGGTGAAGCGGTGTGCCGCGGCCAACGCGCCGGCCACCACCACCGCCAGCAGGACGCCCGCGGCCCAGCCGCCCGGCAGCGCGGCCGGCGTGGGGGCCAGCGCGGCCAGCCCGGCCCAGCCCCAGGGCCCGGACCACAGCTCCACCCGTTCCAGCCCCGGCAGCCGGTCGCCGCTGACCGCCAGCACGGTCTGCGCCACCAGCGCCAGCACCGCCATACCGACGTACGGAGTGGCCAGCCGGGCCCAGCGGGCCACCCTCTCGCTGCCTTCCACCGCGGTGGCCAGCGCGGTCGCCAGCAGCGGAAGACCGCAGCCGCCCAGCAGGCACCAGCCGAACGCGGCCGGCAGCCCCACACCGACCGTCAGGCCCAGCGCGACCATGCCGATCGCCGAGACCAGCAGCCCGGCTCCGCCGGAGATCGCGGCCGACCCCCAGAACCACGGCCGCAGCACCCGGGCGACGTCCACCGGCTGGGCCAGCAGCCAGTCCACGGTCTCCCGCGGCGGCACCACCGGCCCGCGCCACTGGGCGTCCCAGGCGGCGACCAGCAGCCATCCCAGCCCCAGCGCGCAGGACCCGGCCGGCAGCGCGGCCAGGATCGCCGGTCCGTGACCGGAGTAGTCGGCGCCCATCGACTTCTCGAGGAACAGCCCCATGCTCGGCAGCGCTCCCCACACCACGAGGAGCAGCACCACGCAGTACAGGGTGTAGGCGATCTGGCCGGTCTTCTTGCGGCGGTGCGGGGTGCGCAGGTCACGGACCAGCCGCAGCGTCTCCCGCGTCCAGTCGTCCTCGTCGGACCAGGCCGCGGCGTGCTCCCCGGTCCCGTCGGTCTCCTCGGCGAGAGTGGTCACCGGCCACCGTCCAGGTTCTCGGCCAGCCAGGTCAGTCCGTCGGCGCCGGTGGCGAGCACCTTGTCCGGGTGGCCGTCGGCCACCACCTTGCCGTCGCTGAGGACCAGCACCCGGTCGGCGACCGCACGGGCCAGCTCTCCGTGGTGTGTGACCAGCAGCACGGCGACGCCTTCCGCGGTCTCCTTCTTGATCAGGTCCGCGAGCTGCCGCCGCGCGCCCGGGTCCAGTCGCTGTTCCGGCTCGTCCAGCAGCAGCAGGTCGCGCGGCCGGACCATCGCGGAGGCCAGCAGCAGCGACTGGAGCTGCCCGGAGGACAGCGCTCCGGGCAGCGCGTCGGCGTGGTCGGTCAGCTTCCGCTCGGCCATCACGTGGCCGATCCAGTCGCCGGCGTCCTCCACCCCGTGGGCCACCGCCACCAGCTGCAGATGCTCGCGCACGGTCAGGTCGGGGTAACACGCCGCGGTGTCGCCGACCACCGCCACCCGGGCGCGGACGGACGGGTCGTTCTCGTTCATCGGCTTGCCGTCGAACGTCACCGTGCCGGTGCTCGGCCTGTCCCGACCGGCCGCTATGCGCAGCAGCGTCGATTTGCCCGAGCCGTTGTGGCCGAGCAGCGCCACGCACTTCCCGGACCGCAGTCGCAGGTTCATGCTGGCCAGCGCGGTGCGCTTGCCGTAGACCCGGCTGACGCCGCTGAGCTCTAGCAATGGTGGTGCACCCATGTCGCCGGGCCTCTCGTCTTACGAAAGCTGTCCCCGCTTCGACCTCGGGACGACGGCCCGGAGCGGCCCGGCCATTCTCCACGCTCCGCCCGGCCGGCGGACCGCCGGGTGTCCTTGGTCACTCCGCGTTCAGGGCGCCGCCGAGTCCGTTGGTGAGTGGTCGCGGTCCCTGAAGACCTGGTGGCCGGCTTGCCACTGCGCGGTCAGCCGGTCGACGGTGGCCGACGACGGTCCGGCGGCGGAGCTGAGGACCTCTCCGGCCGCGGGCACGAAGTTCCGGGCGGCTCTCCTCGGCGATCCTGCCGCCGTGGTGCCGCCCGGGGTGCCCTTCTACTTGCGGTCGGGCAAGCCCCTCGGCGAGGCACCGACGGCATCGAGCGCCGGTGGGAGGCGTCCACCCCGCTGCTGGAGAACCCGCCTCCGGTCGGGCTCTACGCCCCGGGCTCCTGGGGCCCGGACAGCGTCCGGCGGCTCATCGCACCGCACCACTGGAGCCTTCCCCACCGCAGGTGAGCCGCGGGGCTTGCGTGCGGTCCCGCACGATGATCTTGCCGGTGTTCTCGCCGCGCAGCATTCCCAGGAACGCGTCCACGATGTGCTCGAAACCGTCGACCACCGTCTCGTCCAGGGCGAGACGGCCGCTTTGCAGATGCGGCACCGCGAACTCGTACAACTCATCCTGCAGATCAAGGTAGTTGCGGACCAGGAAGCCCTCCATTCGGATGCTCTTCTCCACAATGTCCGCGTGGTTGAAGCGCGGCGGCGGCGCGTCGGGGGTGTTGTACTGGCTGATCGTGCCGATGCGGACGATGCGTCCGAATTCGCGCAGTGCTCCCACCGCCGCGGCCAGCTGCTCGCCGCCGACGTTGTCGACGAACACGTCGATGCCGTCAGGCGCGGCCTTGCCGAGGAGGTCGGCGGCGGGCCCGTCGTGGTAGTCGAAGACGGCGTCGTAGCCCACCTCCCGCATGAGGTGTCCGGCCTTCGCCGACGAGCCCGCGCTGCCCACGAGCCGTCCGGCGCCGAGCAGTCTGGCGAACCGCCCGGTCGCCGTGCCGACGCCGCCCGCGGCGGCCGACACGAACAGGTCCTCGCCCTCCTGGAGCCGGGCGATCCGGGTCAGGCCCACATAGGCGGTCAGGCCGGTGCCGCCGAGGGTGCTCAAGTACGCGGTCAGGGGCACTCCGTCGAAGCGGGGCAGCCGCCGGATCTCCTCGGGCGTGACCACCGCGTGCGTGCGCCAGCCCTGCCGGTGGAACACGATCTCGCCCTCGGCCAGCGCAGGCGTGCGCGAGGCGGTCACCCGCCCGATGGTGCGGCCTTCCAGTGGTGCGTGGAGCGCGAAGCCGCCGGGCACGTCGTCCATCATCTCGCGGTGGTAGGGGTCGACGGACCAGTAGAGGTTCTCCACGAGCGCGCTGCCGGCCGCGGGCTCGGGAAGCGTGGACTCGACGACGGCGAAGTGCCCGGCGGTGGGGAAGCCGTGCGGGCGGGCGGTCTGGTGCACGGTGAGCGCGGTCTCGTTCATGACCGGACGGTAGGGCGGGAATGCGCCGCCCGGGCAGCCGGTTGGGCTCATGCGACGCACCGTTCCATGAGCAGCTCTCATACGCCGAGGTGAACGCCCCGTGGCGCGTACGACCGACTCCGATCTCGCCCCGCACGAACTGCGCGTCCTGGTGGCGGTCGCGGACACCGGCGGCTTCTCGGCCGCGGCCGGCACCCTCGGGCTGACCCAGTCCGCGGTCTCCCACTCGGTGCGCGGCAGCGAGCGCAAGATCGGGGCCGTCCTCTTCGAGCGCGGCCGCACCGGCGCCCGCCCCACTCCTGCCGGCGAGAAGGCCGTCGCGCACGCCCGCCGCGTCCTCCGCCTGCTGGACGTCCTGACCGCCGAGGCGCGCGGCGCGGGCCGGCCCGACGCCGCGGAGGGGCCGCTGCGGATCGCGGCTTTCCGCAGCGCGGCTCTCCACCTGCTGCCGCCCGTGCTGCGGCGGCTGCGCGCCCGGCAGCCCGGGATCGAGCCGCGGGTGCGGATCGTACGCGAGGTGGGGCGCGGCACCGCGGGCGAAGTGGCCGACGGGAAGGCCGACATCGCCCTTGCCACCCTGGGCGGCTCCGTGCCGCTTCCACCGGGTCTGGTCGCGGGCGGACTCCTGGAGGAGCCGTACGCCCTGGTGCACGCGAGGGGTCACGCCGCCCCGCGTTCGCTGCCGCTGGTCGACTGGGCCGAGAACTGCGGCTCGTACACCCGCGCGTGGTGGTCCGCGCAGGACTGGATCCCGCAGGCGACCGTCGAGGCCGAGGACGACGGCGCGGTGCTGTCCTTGGTGAGCGGAGGCCACGGGATGGCGATCATGCCGGCGCTCTCCCTGGTCGGAGCACCGGACTCCGTCGAGATCTCCGACCTCGGCCCCGCCCGCCCGACCCGCCGGGTCGGCTACGTCACCACGTCCGAACTGGCCGGATCCGCCGTCGTGCGCGCCTTGGTGAGGGAGCTGCGGGCGGCGACCCCGAGTGGAACCCGCGGTACGCGCTGACATAACGGGGACACGGGCGCTCCCGCCACCCGGCGCCTGGGAGCGTCCGGGGGCGGGAGCGTCTGGCGGGGAGCCCGAGGGGCGGTCAGGTGGTCCAGATCTGGAACTCCGAGATCTGTCCGGCCGGCCAGCCGGTGTTGGCGCCGATGTTCAGGCGGAAGTAGCGCTGGGTGGTGGCGGGGAAGGTGATCGTGACGGTGTTGTGGGTCGCCGGGTCGAAGGTGTAGGCCGCGGAGGCCTTGACGGTGGTGAGGTTGGTGCCGTCGGTGCCGCCCAGCACGGACAGGGTCTGGGTCCGTGCGCCCCAGCTCGCGGGCAGTTGCAGCACGATCCTGGACGCGCTGCGCGCCGACCCGAGGTCGACCTGGACCCACTGCGGGAACGCGTTGTTGACGCTCTCCCAGTAGGTGGACTGGGAGCCGTCGGTCACGTTCGACGAGGGGTAGACATCGGTGTGGCTCGACTCGGTCGTCGGCCGGCCGGCGGCCAGGTTGACGGCCTCGCCGCCGGTTCCGGTGCCCGACAGCGCGATGGTGGTGGGGCTGTTGGCCGCGTTGCCGGTGACGGTGACCGTACCCGTGCGGGTGCCGGTGGCCGTCGGGGTGAAGGTGACGCTGATCGCACAGGAGGCTCCGGCGGCGATGGACGAGCCGCAGGTGTTGGTCTGCGCGAAGTCACCGCCGGCCGTGATCGAGGAGATCGAAGCGGCGACGGCCCCGGAGTTGGTGACGGTGACGGACTGCGCGGCGCTGGTGGTGTTCAGCGCCTGGCCGCCGAAGGTGAGCGAGGCGGGGGACGCCGAGAGACTGGCCGGCGGAGCGCCTCCCGCCGCCGTGAAGGTGAGGGAGTTGGCGTTCCAGCCGCCGTTGTCCTGGTGGAGGGTGAGGATCTGGCGGCCCGCGGGCAGGGTGACCCGCGCGGTGACGGTGGCCCAGGTCTGCCAGCCGCCGGTGGCGGGTATGTCGACGGCGCCGGTGAGGTTGGCGCCGGAGGCGTTGGACAGGTGCAGCGCGCCGGTCACTGCCGAGGGGGCCGCGACACGCAGTCCCACCGTGTACGTCCCTGCTGTGGCGACGTCGACGGTGTAGCGGAACCACTGCCCGCCGCTGGTCCAGCCGAGGTTGTGGCCGCCGCCGGTGTCCGAGGTGGCCTCGAGGTCGACGCCGTCGGCGCGGTAGCCGTTCGCGTTGCCGTTGACGCTGGTGACGTTGTAGGCGACGCCCTGGCCGCCGGTGTCGTAGTTCTCGGCCTGGACGGTGCCGGGGATCGCCGCGGGGGTGCCTCCGTAGGGGCCTTCGGGCGCCGGAGGCTCCCAGGTGTTGCCGCTCAACGTGGCGGTGAAGCCGCCGGAGTTGTTGACGAAGGCCGTGGCTCCGGAGCGCAGGCCGGTGACGGTGTTGCCGGTGATCGCGGCGGAGCCGGTGGGCGCGGGGTAGAACGGTGGCGAGATCGCGATGCCGTTGCGGCCGGGGGTGGTGACGGTGTTGTTCTGCAGCAGGGTGTCGGTCGAGGTGGAGAAGCCGATCCCGTCGTAGAGCGAGTCCACGACGGTGTTGCCGGTGGCGGTGACGTTGTCGACGATGCCGGTGTTCTGCCCGTCGCCGCCGTTGCCGATGTGGAGGGCGGGCTGCCCCTGGCTGTAGGCGTTGCCGCCGGAGCGGACGACGGTGTTGTCGGAGACCGTCGCGGACAGCAGGTCGCTGCCGTTGACACCGAACCGGCCGGCGCCCAGGCCGATGTAACGGGCGGTGTCGCTGATGTAGTTGCCGCTCACGTGGTGGCCGCTGCCGCCGTAGATCCCGATGCCCTTGCCGCCCCACGGTGCGATCGAGGTGTTGCCGCTCACGGTGACGTTCGTCATCGGTTGGTAGAACGTCTGGGAGCCGTCGCCGTTGGTGTTGTAGTGGACGGAGTTGATGGCGATGGCGTCGTCGCCCGTGCCGCGGACGAAGTTGTTCGTGACGGTCAGGTTGTTGCCGGTGTCGGCGCCGAGTGACACGTTGTTGACGTTGATGCCGTCCGCCCAGATCGCCGTCAGTCGGCTGTCGCGGACGGTGCCGCCGGTGCCCGAGGCCCAGAAGCCGGACATGGTGTGCTGGGTCCAGATGCCGTCGGCGACCCAGTTGGTGCCGGTGGTGTCCATCGCGCCGCCGTCGCCACCGATGGTGCTGCGGCTGACGGCGTTGGCGTCGACGTGGAAGTTCTCCACCGTGCAGGAGGTCAGGTTGAACAGCGCCGCGAGCGGGGTGCTGTTGGGGACCGGCACGTCGCGGTAGACCGTGCTGTACCACAGGCCCGCGCCCGCTATGCGGATCCCCTGCGCGGTCAGGCCGGTGGTGCCCTTCACGTAGAAGGTGCCCTGCGGGATCCAGAGGGTCTTGCCCTGCGACTGGGCCTGGTTGATGCAGTTCTGGATCGCGGCCCGGCTGTCGACGGATTGGGGGGCGGCCGCGCCGTTGGTCGGGGTGTCGTCCGGGACGGCGCCGCAGCTGGTGATCGAGATCGAGTTCGCCGGCTGGGTCAGCGGCGCGGGCGGGTTCTCCACGTCGACGGAGTCCACGTCGTAGAAGGCCGCGCTGTTGGCGGCGTCCTTCTTGAGTGAGAACGTAGCGCCCGCCGGTATCGGGGCGCCGGTGACGAAGGCGTGCGACTCGTCCCAGAAGACCCTCGGGTTGCCGTCGGCCGGGTTCTGGTTGTCACTGGTGTTGTAGTTGTTGTTGCCCTCGTAGACCCAGGTCTGCTGGGAGTTGAGGTTGAGGGCCTGCCGGAAGACCCCGTTGACGTACAGGTTCAGCGTCGCGGTCGTGCCGCCGCCGGAGGCGGAGTCGGGGATGCTGGCGCGGACGTTGAGAAAACTGATGGGCGCCCCGGTGGTGTTCGTCCACTGGACGGAGTGCCCGGTGCCGCTCAGGTGCACGTAGGCGTGGCCGGACGCTTCGAGGGCCGCACTGGAGTACTGCGTCGCGGGCGGCGCCGTCAGCGACGTCGTGGTGGCGCCCCCGCCCGTCGTGCCGACCTCGGCCTCGTAGATCCGGAACGGAGTCGTCGCGCCGGCCGCGGCGGCGGTGCCCGAGGCCTCGGCTGCCGGGGCGCGATGGGGCACGGCGCCCGCCGGCACGGCCGACACGGCGGACACGCATAAGGCGCCGACCGCTGCGAGGGCGATCGTCGCTAACCTGCGCCCGGCGTGGCGGCTGCCACGGGAAGGTCTGGGGATCGCCCGCATCTGAGGCTCCTTCAGGAACGTGGAGAACCGGCGCCCCGAACGTACAGATCGGCACCAGACCCCGCAAGGTTCTGAACACGCCAAGCAAATTCTCGGCACACCCATGCAAGATTGACACGACGGCAGGCATACGGGCAGCTCGCGCACCTTGCGGATCCCACTGACGAAGCCCCGAGGCACTTTCTTCACGCCTTTTTTCACGCCTTGACAGAACACCGACAGGCTGTTTCGATCTGCTCGCGCATCCGGAGCGAACCCCTGTCAGCAGCCGGGCCGCGCGGGATCGGGACCCCGCACGACCCGGTACCCCCTCAGGAAGGAAGGCACCGTGAGACGTTCCCTCTTCGGGGCAGCCGCGGCTCTCACCTTGGTCGTTCTCGCCGGCACCGAGTCAGCGGCCCCGGCCGCCGTACCGCACCACGGCTCCGACTCCGTAACGGGCACCTACTCCACAGGGGCCGCCCACGCGTGGCAGTCGTTACCGAGCGCGGACACCAGCGGCACGAGCACCCCCACGGACGCGACCGTCGTCGTCGATCCCAGCAGCGCCCGCCAGAAGTACTCGGGCATCGGGTTCTCCCTCGACGAGACCAGCGTCTCCAACCTGTGGAAGCTCACCCCCGCCAAGCGCGAGGAAGCCGTCCGGCTGCTCGTCGACCCGAAGACCGGGGCGGGCCTGAACCGGTTCCGCCTCACGATCGGCAGCCCCGACCTCATCGAGCACCTGCCCTTCTGGTCGGAGGACGATCTCCCCGCAGGCGTCACCGACGACTTCCAGCTGAAGCACTTCTCCATCCAGCGCGACATCGACCTGCACATCGTCGACACCATCAAGCTGATCCAGCGCTACAACCCCAAGGCCACGTTCTTCGCTTCCGCGTGGAGCGCCCCGGCGTGGATGAAGACCAACAACCGGTTCACGGGCGAGGTGGCGCTCAAGCCGGGAAGCACCACGGACTATTACCAGGTCGGCAAGCTCCGGGACGAGTGCATCGACGTCTTCGCCCGCTACTACGTCAAGTTCGTTCAGGCGTACGCCCGGCACGGCATCCGCGTCGACGCTCTGACCCTGCTGAACGAGCCCGGGATGGACGTGGTCTACCCGGCCATGGACATCAGCGTCGCCCAGCAGCAGAAGCTCGCCCTCGCGATCAAGAAGGCCCTCCGCAAGGCCGACCTGAACACCAGCTTGTACGTCCACGACTTCAACTTCTGGGACTGGCGCGACCCGAACAGCACCGCGACCAAGAACTACTACCGCATCTTCAACGACGCCCCGGACGGCTCGGTGACCGGCCGGCAGGTCCTGAACGCGACCGACGCCGTCGCCTTCCACCCCTACTGGGGCGACCCGAAGGTCATGCGGGACGCGTTCGAGCAGACGGGCAAGCCGGTCCACATGACCGAGACCAGCGACCTGTCCGCGGCCACCATCCTGAACGACTTCCGCCTCGACGCGAGCTCGTACATCCTGTGGGCGCAGGCCACCGACCAGGACGGCGGCACGCTCCACTGGACGCCCGCACGCGACAACAACATCGACTGGGACGAGGTCGCCGCGACCACCAAGTGGCCCGACCGCCTGGTCAAGGTGAACACCATGACCAAGGACTTCACCGTCCGCGACGAGCTCTACACCATGGGGCAGTTCGCCAGGTACCTCACGCCCGGCGACGTACGCCTGGAGTCGAGCACCACGGCGAGCGGCGTGAGCAACGTCGTCTACCGCCACGGCACCGACAGGTTCGTCGCGGTCCTCGGCAACGCCAACAGCACCGACACCACGGTGCGGGTCGTCCTCGCCGACAAGTCCTTCGTGGTGAAGGTCCCGGCCAACTCCTACGCCACCTACCGCTGGCAGCAGCGCATACCCCGTCCCCCGCACAACAGGGCGCCCGTACTGGCCCCCGTACCCGACGTGGTGGCCGACCAGTACAGCACGGTGCAGGTCCCGCTCAAGGCCACCGACCGCGACGGCGACCGGCTCGCCTTCTACGCGACCGACCTCCCCGACGGCGTCACCGTCAACCCCACCACGGGAACGGTGACCCTCAAGCCCACCGTGGCCAGCGAGAACGACGTGACGGTGGTCGCCACCGACGGCACGGCCCACGCCAAGGTCACCCTGCACGTGACGATACGCCCGCACAGCGCACCGGTCGGAGTGCGGATCGAAGCGGAGTCCTACGCCGCCCAGCACGGCTGGACGGCCGGCGGCGCCAACTTCATCGAGTCCAACCCCGCCGCCAGCGGCGGTGCGAACGTCGGCTGGACCGCCACCGACAACTGGCTCGACTACGCCGTCGACGTCCCGACCGCCGGCACCTACGACCTGGAACTGCGCGTCGCCACCGGCACCGGTGCGCCCGTCCCGGGCGCACTGTCCTTCCGTGACAGCAGGGGCGCGACGCTGGCCACGGTGTCGGTGCCGGACACGGGCGGCTGGGGCTCGTACCAGTCCGTGCACGTGCCGGTCAGTCTCGTGGCGGGAGACCAGACGGTCAGGCTCTTCTGCGGGACCGGCGGATTCAACATCGACTACTTCCGGCTGTCGTAAACGCTCCCTGCGGCCTCCTGACAGTTGAGGAAAGGCCCAGGTCGGGGGATGGATTCCCGACCTGGGTCTTGTGCCGTCCAGATCAGTCCAGCCGTCCGTATCCGTCCGCAGCGTCCTCGTCGTCCTTCGCGGTCAGCCGGTTACGGCGCTGGGGGCTGCTCGGCCTTCCCGTTCACCGCGGCTGACGGTGCGGTGAACGGGCCGAACTGCCCTGGCTGGTGCTCGCGATCAGGCCATGCAACGGGCGAACGCCTGCACAGTGCCTGAGTTCTTCGACTCGTTCTGGAAGGTGATCTGCCACTGCGTGGCGCTCATCGCACGGTTGTCCATCACGTCGATGCTGGCGGAGGACACCTTCCAGCCACCGCTGATGGCATTGGTGCCCGCAGGGCAGGTGACAGTGACGGTCTTGCTTTGGTTGGCCTCGATCGACCCCACCGGACTGTTCACGGTGTCGGGGGACGAGGCGGTCACTTCCACAGCCAGCGCAGGGGACGCCAGGCTAAGAGCCAGCGCGGGGGCGGCGGCCAGGGCGAGGAGCTTGGTGCGGGTCATGGTCCGACCCCCCTTGAGTAGCTCGCGCATTCGGACGAATCGAACGCACGAGCCCAGACTGGGCAGGGCGGAAGGGAACCGCCATTCGATCCCCCCCATTGGAGTGATGGAATGCGTAGCGTTGTTTATTGATCGTGGTCGAGTGAGATTGACGACCGCCGAAGGCCCCGCACATCGGCGCAGGCCGCGAAGCCCGCGGCTTCGACGACGACCCCGGGATGGGGATCGAAGTGGCCGTCCACGAGAACCCGCAGTTCGACCTCCTGGCGTCCCTCGCGCCATACAGCATCCATGCAGTGGGATGGAGCCGAGGCGCCGCGGTGTACAGCACCGGGCCTGTTGGGGCGAAGCACCCCCAAGGTCGCCAGGGTGGCCGTTGGCTGCGTTCGCTGCGGTTCGCCCAGGTCGAAGCAGGAGCACTGGCGGCCGCTGGATCACGCGCGAGACGACGTGTACGCGGGGGTTCGCTGCCCGGAATGTGGGGAGAGGGTGGCGAGGTCGCGTGGCAGGCGGCTCTCACTGCCAGTCGCCCGGGGGTCACGTCCGGCGCCGAGCCGCTCCCCGATGACGAGGGATTCGCCGGCGTCCAGCTCCAGGACGTCGGGGCAGTCGCTGTAGGCGGTCGACCCGCGCTCGGCGGGCGTCGATCCGATACGGCACAGGGGAATCCTTACAGTGACAGGATCGGTGCTATGGGCACCGAGACGGATTGGGTGTACCGGGTCTTCGAGCCGCACGGCTCGGAGGGATGGCGCCCTTATGGCAGGGCTTCCGAGCGGTGGCGGGGCACGATCACCGCAGATGATTCGAGCGAGGGCCCCCGATACGCCGTCGCCCTCGTCGTCGCCGACCTGATGACCGAGTGGAAGGTGAGCGGCCTTTCCAGGGCGAGGCACGTGCGCGTCCTCCTCTGGCGTGACGAGGAGGGCGACCAGGCGGACGCGGACATCATCGTGGAGGTCCGGCCGGACATCCACGGTGAGTGACCGGCGGGTGTCCGATTCACCCGCAGCCGAGTCTGCGGCCGGTTCAGCGATCTGGCGGGTGGTGAGCTCCTTGCGGGGCGGGCGTCTGGTCGGTACGGCGAAGGTGCCGCCCGCGCCCAGGTAGGCAAGATCTGCCGAGGCGGGGATGCCGAGGCGGACGCGGGTGGTCACGATGCGATGGGTGCGGGCCGCGGTCAGATCGTGGGTGCGTCCGGGCAGAGCGCGAGAGATCCACACGATCTCCCCTTACGGGTCGGTGATGACCCTGAGATTCACGCCGTGGCAGCGGTGCTTGCCGGAGTAGTCAGCGCGGCTGTCACCGGCCCGGTCGCACTCGGCGAGGGTGCCGTCCACCAGCGCATACTCCGCACCGGCTGCGCGCGGGGCATGGGCCAGGCAGGGAGCACGGCGGGCAAGGAGACTGGTGACGGATCGGACGTAGGCGTGGGCGGTGCCGACGCTGATCCGGAACCCGGCAGCGATCTGCGCAAGGGTTTCGTGCTTGCGCAGGTACACCAGGACGACCAGGGCCCGCTGTGAGGGCCGGAGCTTGCAGCGGCGCCGCAGGGCGAGCCGGGTGTCGCAGTCGAAGGTGATCGCGTGGAGCTTCCTGCAGAATTTACCGAAAACCTATTGACTCGCTACATATGTTGTGCATCGTGGTTTATAGGCCATAACACCGAAAGAGTTGCAAAGTCGATGAGGACGTCTAGTCGGCGGAGTGACTCGGACAGGATGTGGTTCAGGCCCCCGGCAAGCCGGCGCGATACCGAGGCGACAGTGACGACTGAAGCTTCAGGACACGCGCAGATCTACCGGGGACTGTTTTGCCCTCGGAGCCTTCGCACGGGCCGAGCGCCAGTGCGAAGGCTCTGGCACGTCCACTCTCCCAGCGGGATCGAAGAGCAGCAGACGTAGCCCCTTCCTGCAGGCGACACCTGTTCATTGGACGTCTGCCTACTCGATCAAGGCGCTCCCGCCACGCAGGACCCGGCCGCCGGACAGCTGCACGTGCCCGAAGCAGAAGATGGCGTCCGGGGTGGGGATCACCTTGTAGGTGCTGTTCTGCGGGTCGTACACGGCGGAGGTGAACGAGCCGGCCGCGAAGTTGTCGGTGTTGTTGCCGTAGCCGGCGATGAGCAGCACCTTGCCGTTGTTGAGGACGACGGAGTGCATGGAGCGCACGGGGGTCTGCGCGGGCAGGACGTCCCACTGGCCGTCCTGGCACCGGGCGGCCATTCCCGTGCACACCGGATCCGGTGGTGGGGCGGCGACGAGCTCGGTGGTGTAGTCGTCGGTGGTGACGCTGCCGACGCCGTAGACCGACACGCCCCAGGTGAGCTGGTCGGTGCCCGCCGGGACGGGCCGGGTGCGCACCTCGGCCCGCGACCACGTGGCGCTTTGCGGGGGGTGCCTCTATGTATTTCGTCAAGCGGCGCGGGGGGGTTCTGGGTTCGTAGTAGGTGCCGTCGCGGAGCATGGCGAACAGGACGCTGATGCGGTGGCGGGCGAGGCGGAGGAGGGCTTGGGTGTAGGTTTTGCCGCGGTCCCGGCATTGGTTGTAGTAGGCGCGTGAGGCGGGGTCGTGGAGGGCGGCGAACGCGAACAGGAACATCGCCCGTTTCAGCTGCCGGTTCCCGCCTCGGGGTGCGTGTTCGCCGTGGATGGAGGTGCCGGACTGTTTGGTGGTGGGGGCCAGGCCGGCGGAGGAGGCGAGGTGGGCGGCGCTGGGGAACGAGCTGCCGTCGCCGACGGTGACCAGGAGGACTGCGGCGGTCCTGACGCCGACGCCGGGCAGCGACGTCAGGACCTCGGAAAGAGACATCCGATGCAGTTGATCTGTCAAGCGGCGCTGGTGGGGTGGGGAACGCGGTGAGTTCGTCGTAAGGGGTGCGCTTGGTGAGGCAGTGGCGGAGACAGCCGAGCATGCGGTTGAAGAGGTTGCGCTGGGCGGCGGTGTGACGGTCTCCGTCGGCTCGTCGCCTGTCGTAGTGGGCTCGGGCGCCCGGGGAGGCGGTCAGGCTGGCGAACGCCCAGACGTATCCGACCGAGGCCAGACGCTGATTCTTGACCCGTCGAGCTGTGACCGCGAGGCTTCTGCCGGACGCCCGGGTCGGTCTGGGACCGCACCCAGGCGGGCAACAAACTCCGCTCCCACCTGCGCGAATACTTCCCCGGCTTCCTCGCCGCCTTCCAGCACAACCGCGAAGGGATCAGCAGCAGCGTCGCCCGCGCCATGCTGGCCGCGGCCTCCACCCCCGAGCAGGCAGCCAAGCTCACCCGCGCCCAGCTGCGCTCGCTGCTGAGGAGAAGTTCCACTCGACGTAGATGATCGCCGCGTTGGTGCGGTGCGCGAGCCGGCAGGCCTCCGTCGACCAGGCGGCGGACGACATGGCGGCGTAGACGTCGTCGGTGACCCACACGCGGCCGTCGTCGGCGAGGAAGCCGCCGATGACGCCGGCGACGTCCCGGCCGCCGCCGGACGGGTCGATCGCCACGGCGATCTTCCGCGGCTCCACGCTGCCGCCAGGGTCGCGGATGAGGCGCAGCAGCTCCTCCGAGACCAGCGCGCCCTCAGCCGGCTGCGGGTCGCCCTGCGCGAGCGAATGCCAGTCCCGCACGATCGACGTGCGCTTCATGTCCTGCCACCACGCCAGCAGCGCCCTGCGGTCCCTCGTGAGGATCTTCGGGTGCGGCAGCGGGTCGCCGTGCTAGAGGCCCCCCGAGAAGGCGGCGCCGGCGGCGGCGCGCAGCACGACGTCCAGATGCGGCACCGCGACCAGGCCCGCGAGGCCGCCCGCGCGCGAGGCCGCCGGGGAACGCCCCGGCGACCTCCCGCTGCCGGCCGAGGCCGGTGTCCGCGCCCCCGCGCCGCCCCGGCCGGCGAGCTGTCGTGCCACCGCCGTCGTAGGGCCGGCCACCGGTGCGTTCTCCTCGAAGGGCACGGCGAACCTGTCGGGCGGTGGCTCGATGACGGTGGTCACCCGACGAGCTCTGCGGTCTCGCTCCAGTGGCCCACGAGCGCCGCGTAGCGGGCTGACGATCGCAGGAGCTCCTCGTGCGTCCCCATCTGTATCCGGGTGTGGTCCATCACCATGACCACCTCTGCCCGCAGGGCGGAACTGATCCGGTGTGCGATAACGACCAAGGTGCCCTCCCGTCGGGAGAACGCCTCTTCCGCGCGGGCCTCGGCTGCTGGGTCGAGGTGACATGTGGCCTCGTCGAGGATGGTCACGACGGCGTTCGCCAGGAAGGCACGGGTGAGGACGAGAATCTGCCGCTCACCCGCTGACAGGTGCGCCGGGGCGAGGTGGGCGTCGAGGCCCCCGAGCCGGTCGACCAGGGATTCGGCGCCGACTGCACGTACGGCGCCCTCCAGCTCCGCGTCGGTGACGCCCTCGCGGTGGTAGGCCAGATTGGCCCGCACGGAGCCGGTGAACAGGTAGCCCTGCTGCGGCACGAGGTTCACGGACGTCCGCAGCGAGTGCCACTCGAAATCCTCCAGTGGGCGGCCGTCGAGCCGGACCGTTCCGCTGTCCGGGCGGAGCAAACCTGCCAGGAGCCCGCCCAGGGTCGACTTTCCGGTCCCGCTGGGGCCGACCAGGGCGATGTGCCGGCCGAAGGGTATGGCGAGGGAGAGTCCGCTGACCACCGCTCGGGTGGGGCCGTAGGCGAAACCGAGTCCCTCGGTCTTCAGGACAGGTCTGGGGGGGACCGTCTCGCGCCCGGTCGGGATGGTGTCGAGGGGAGGCGGCGTCTCCTGGATGCGGTGCAGATTCACGAAGAGCGGCACCAGGGTGGAGCTGACGGTCTGCGTGAGGGAGCGCAGCAACGGCACCAGGGAACTGAACAGGTAGGTGGCCGCGCCGACGAGGCCGCCTGTCGTCAGTCCCGCCGCCGTCCTGAGCCAGGGTGCGGTCAACAACAGCAACGCCAGCGGCAGGTACCCGCCGACCGCGACCACCACCGCCCGAACGGTACCCGTGCGGCCGATGGCGCGTACTGCGGCAGCCTGATGGTCGATCGCCTGACCCACCTGCGTAGCAGCGCGGGCGGTCGCGCCGCAGGCAAGGACGTCCCGCAGCGCCGTGAGGACGGCCCGGGTCTCGGTCGAAAGCTCCTCACCGGCGACAGCAGCTTCCTGGTGGATCCGTGTCAGCGCCCTGACCTGGCCGATCAGGAGCCCGATGGCGACGACTGTGCAGACCGCGACCGAAGCCATGAATACCGGGGAGAGTACCGCCAGGCCGAACAGCACGCCGGCCACGGAGAAAGCCTGCTGACGCATGGTCAGCAGCGTGTCGCCCGTCAGCACGCGTACGGTCTCCGCCTGGGTCATGATGCGGGCGGCGGCACGGTTTCCGGTACTCAGGTCGGTGCTGCCGGTGCTCTGCAGCGCACTAGCCACGGTTCGCTGGACCAGCCGGTCGCGCAAGGGCTCGACGAGCTCGGCCACATGCCGTGCGATATGTGGTTGGGCTGCGGCGCTGACGGCGTAGGCGAGAGCCACCAGCGACAGCCACGCAAGGCCCACACCTGCTCGGTGACGAAGGAATCCCTGGTCGATGGCGGTGGCCACGCACAGCCCGGAGAGGAGGGTGGGTGTACTGTCCGCGACCGACCACAGAAGCAGCCTGGTCAGTGGCCGCCGGGCGCCCGGCATGTGCAGGGGCAGCAGATCTTTCATGGGGAAGGCTCCCTCGCCGGCATGTGGGTGGCGAATGCCAGGCGGTATGCCTGGTGCTGCCACAGTTCCTGATGGGACCCCAACTCCCGGATCCGTCCCTGGTCCAGCCAGGCCACGAGGTCGGCGCGGGCGGCGGTGGCCGGGCGGCGGGCCACGACGATCCTCGTGATGCCCGCCAGGCGCTCCTGGATCGCCTGGGTCACTTCCGCTTCCGTGGCGGTGTCCAGACTGGAGGTGGCGTCATCCAGGACGATGGCGTCCCGTCCCTGGAGCAGCGCCCGGGCGATGCCGAGCCGCTGCAGTTCGCCACCGGAGCAGGCGAGGCTGCGCACCGGGGTCTGCAGACCCTCCGGCAACCGATCGACGAAGTCGGAGATCTTGGCGATTCGGCAGGCTTGGGCGACCTCCTTCGCATCTGCGTCCGCCCGGCCGTAGGCAAGTGCCTCCCCCAGGGTGCGACCGACCATGACAGGCTGTTCGAAGGCGAAGGCGACACGTCCGGGGGCTACGGGGGTACCCGCCAGAGCGACGGTCCCGGTTTCGGGAGTGAGCAGTCCGCCGGCGAGCAGGGCGAGCGTGGACTTTCCGGAACCGGAGGCACCGACGATCGCGAGTTCCGAACCAGCCGGCACCCTCAGGTCGCATTCCTGAAGCACGCCGCTGTCGCCGTACCGGAGGCTCACCCGGGACAGCGCGATCTCTGCTCCCCCTACGGCCGGGGCGTACGGCCGGACCGTGGCCTCGGCCACCGCGCGCTTGGCGGGCAGCTCGGCCACCTCGTGCACACGCCGCCATGCGGCGATCATGTGGGCGAAGTGAGTGATGCCGGACAACTGGCTGAGCGACTGCAGTCCATATGCCAGATAGCCGACGGCAGCGACGAGCGTCCCGACGGGGAGCCGCCCCTCGGTCACCTGTGCACCGCACAGGCCGAGCACGGAGAGCTCGGTCAGGCCCGTGAGCAGGTTAATGCGGGTGCCGATCTTGCCGGCGACGGCCCAGTCCCGACGTCCGACAGTGGACAGGTCCTTCAGTGGTTCGGTGATGCGCGCGAGTTCACGCTCCTGTGTGCCGGCCGCATGTATGGTGCCCAACCCGGTGAGGGCATCGTCCAGCGCGCTCACGATCGTCGCCTGGACGCTCTGGTACCGCTCGTAAACGGTGGTGGCACTTTTCGTGCTTCGCCATAGGATGACGGCGGTCGCTGTGGCCCCGGCGGCGTACGCGAGCGCCAGGGTCCAGTCGAGGTACAGCAGGGCGAGCATGGCTCCGAGCGCGCTGAGCGCGGCCATGACGCAGTTGATGAGGGCGAAGCCCATGTCGGAGGCGACGGTGACGTTGCCGGTGATCCGAGCGAGGAGGTCGCCCGTCCTGAACCGCTGAGTGGCGGGCAGGCCCGCGTCGAGGACCTGCTGGATCAGGGAGCGGCGGAGCTGGGCACCGGCTGCGGCCACGGAGGCGTTCTTCGCGCGGCTCGCCACAACAGTGGCCAGCAGGGCCGCAGCCAGGGCTGCGACAGTCCATCCGGTGGTAGCGGCGGCCCGGTGGTCGTCGAACGCTGATTCGATGGCCCGGTCCAGGAGCACCGGCAGTGCGAGAGAGGCGGCCGCGCCTACGCCGCTCGCGGCGAAATAGAGCGTGTGGGGGCGCCACGACGCCCGCATCACGCTGAGGACTGGCTGTATCGAGCGGAACACGGTGCCCTTCCGGTGGCATGCCTGCGGGTTGTGGGCCCGGAAGGGGTCCCACAACCCGCAGGATCGATTCACCCGTCAGACGGGTGGTGTGTTACGGGGCGGTGAAGAAAGTGCCCGGCGTGGTGTTGCGGCCCGTGCACAGGCGCTTGGGGGCGCCGTTGTCCTTGCGCACACGCTGGAGCGCGGCGAGGGTCTTCGTGCCGTTCATGAGGTGTCCTTTCGGATGGTTTCCGGCCGCTGCGTCGACAGCGGCTCGTGAGGGGTCGGACTACCAGGTCCAGAAGCTCTGGACGGAGCCGAAGCGGCAGATCCGCTTGGGGGCGCCGTTGTCCTTGCGCACACGCTGGAGCGCGGCGAGGGTCTTCGTGCCGTTCATGTGTGGTTCACCTCCTTCGGTCATGTCAGGGGGTTGGTGCATCGGCCGGGCGGCCGAAGATCGTGGGTCCCTGGGTGCCTTCAGCGGGACGGGGTCCAGGGGTGCGGGCCTCCGTGACGCAGACGCAGGAGGAAGGAGAGCGGTCCCGGCATTCCGGTGCCGTAGTCGAAGCCGGTCTCCAGGCCGTTGTCCGAGGGCAGGAGCCAGAGACCGTCCCTGCGTACATGGCGGACGACGATGGAGTCGGCGCACTCCTGGGCATGTTCGGTGTAGGCCGGGTCACCGGTCGCTTCAGCGAGGTCGAGGAGGAAGTGGCCGTATCCTGCGAGTCCGTGGCAGTGACCGGTCGGCGTGAACGGAATGGACTGCACAACGGCCCGGGCTGCCCCTTCCGCCAGCTCTCGGTAGCGCGGGGTGCCGGTGGCCTGCCAAAGCTGGGTCAGGAAGGTTCCCACGCCGGCCGATCCATGGCACCAATGCTGTCGGACGGCAAGTGGTCGCTGCGGGGTCTCGCTCCAGAATGCGGCTTGTGTGTCCGCGTCGACGACGGCTGCGGCCACCAGCGTTTCGCCACAGGCCTGCGCCAGTTCCCGACAGGCGGATCCCGCTCCTGCCGCGGCTGCCGACAGCAGGAACGACCCGATGCCGGCCGTACCGTGGGCGAATCCGTGGAAGACGCCCCGGTCGACGGGAGTGGGGAACATCTCGCGCACGCGCCAGCCGATGCCGGTTTCGCCGTACGACGCGGCTTCGGCAAGCCCTTCGGCGCACTTCCGCCAACGCTCCCTCAGGGAGGGGTCGCCGGTCAGTCGCCACAGGCGCAGCAGTGCCGTACCAGCACCGGCCAGGCCGTGCATCAGGTCCGGGTTGGGCCACCTGACGGGAAGCCGTAGAGCAAGGGCCGTGGCCTTGGCCGCCGTGAACTCGTCTTCGACGGTGTCGGCCAGTTCGTACGCGGCCCAGCTGATCCCCGCATGGCCGGAGTACAACCCGGGGAGAACCCGGGAGGTGTCCTGGAGCCGACCGTCGAACCAGCGCGTCGCCCGCACGAGGGCACGCCGCCAGCGGGTCTCGTCCAGAGCGAGCTGCTCGCGTAGCCGCCAAGCCTGGACCAGGACTCCCGCGCCGCCGGCCGCTCCGCACTGGAGCGAGCCCGGCAAGGCGTCCGTACCGAAGGACGGCACCGGCCACAGCCATGTCGCATCGTGGTCGAGTGAGTCGACCAAGTGGGCCAAGGTGTCGGCGATCACGCGCTCCTCGGTCGCGGCGGGGCCGCGTACGAGCTCCGGAGCCGGCTCCGGGGCCCGCTTGGCACCGGTCGTCGCCGCGTCGGTCAAGGCCTGAGCGGCGCCGTCCAGCGACAGGCGCTTGTCCGGCTCCCGTTCCATCAAGCCGGTGATCACCGGCGCGAGAACCCGGGCTTCGGGCAACTGATGTGCAGCCTGTGCGAGTCGCTGCGCCACCTGCTCGGCGATCGTGCGGTCGGCCGGAACGTCCTCGGTGGGCCACGGGCCCTCCCGGACGACGAGGAAGAAGATCAGTGCCCCGAGTGAGTAGCGGTCCACCCCGGGATCGGCTCGCGGGGCCTGGTCGGATGCGGCAACCCGCTGCTCAGGAGCAGCGAAGAAGGGTGTTCCCAACCGCAGACCGGCTGCTCCTGTTTCCGCCGCGGTCTCCAGGTCTATCAGCCGGAGTCCGCCGTCGGAGGTCAGCATCACGTTCCCCGGCGCCAGGTCGCGCAGTACCACGCCGGAGCGGTGTACAGCGGCAAGCATGTCGACCAGACGTGCGGACAGAGCCGTGCTCGCGTCCGCGCTGCGCAACGCGGGGTGTGCTTCGCGGTCGACCGCGTCCTGGAGGCTGTCACCGACCAGCTCCTCCTGGACGAGGAACAGGTCGTCGTCCACGCCGAACTCGTCCAGGAGACGGGGGACGTAGCCGGTCGAAGCCAGCCGCTCCAGCATCCGCGCCTCGTTGCGCAACAGGTCGCGGGCGTCTCCTCCATCTGCCTGGGTGTCGATGTGCGGCCGGGCCTGCTTGATGATGACCCGGTCCCCCGTCTTCTGGTCCACGGCCCGATAGACGCCGCCCTTGCTGGTGTGTCTGAGGGCGTCGGTCACCCGGTAACGATCGGCGAGCACGACGGCTGCCTCGTCGTCCCCGCCTTCCTGGTCGTCCCCGGCGGTCTCCTGCGCCCCGTAGATCCCGGCCGAACGGGTGTCGAACGGATCCACAGCCCACGGCGGAGGGTCGAACCAGGCGTTGCGCTCGTCCGGTACCAGGCTCCCGTCCGGCGCCATGAAGGTGTCGACGTGAAGTCCGGCGTCGTCCAGCACGCGGGTGCCCGCGAAGGTCCCGTACCTGTACTGGACACAGCTGCCCGGCTGATACTGGCGGTCCGTCAGGATGTGTGGTGCGGCGAACTGGTCGGTGGCCGCATGCAGGCGTCGCACCAGTCTGCGGAACTGCCCGTCACTGTCGGGGTACACGGTGAAGAGCTTTCCCGCGGCCGACCGGTCCGCCTGACGGCTGACAGCACGCCGGTAGACCTCCGCGTCCCTGACGAACTTGAACGCGCACTGCTCTTCCAGCAGGACGGGCAAGGCCGCGCGCACGATGGAGTCGCAGTCCCCCACAGTGGCCGAGAGATGGATCTTCCAACCCTGGTTGCGCATCCGGTGACCCACGGGCCTGACCTGGAACCAGTGGTCACCCGTGTGGGTCTCCCACCAGGAGGCGTCGTGCTCCGCAAGAAGACCGTTCAGCTCCTCGGCCCAGCGTGTGGACGTCTCGGCTTGGGTCGGCCGGCTCATCGATGGATCCTTGCTCATGACGAAGACGAAGTGGGGACGGGTTCTTTGGCGGCCGCCGTAGCGGTGTGAATGATCCACGCCAGGACGAAGGCTTCGGCACTCCGGGCGCTGTGCCGGTCGGACTGCCCCCCGTGTCCTCCGACGAAGTCGGTGCGCAGGAGGAAGGGGCCGCCGCTGCCGACGGCGCGGAGCCGGGCGATCCATTTGGCCGGTTCCCGCCAGGCGACCCGGGGGTCGTTCAGGGCGGCGACGGAGAGGATGGGTGGGTACGTGAGGTCGGACACGTTCTCGTACGGCGCATAGGACTTGATGCAGTGGTAGGCCTCGGGGTCCGTCAGCGGGTCTCCCCATTCCTCCCACTCGGCGGCAGTCAGCTGCTGGGACGGATCGAGCATCGTGGTCAACGGATCAACGAACGGAGCCTCGGCCACGACGCCTGCGAAGAGCTCCGGCGCGGTGTTGACGACAGCTCCCACAAGCAGCCCGCCCGCGGACCTCCCCCGAGCGATGATGCGGCCCGCGCTGGTCCAGCCCGTATCGATCAGATGTCTGGCGGACGCGAGGAAGTCGTGGAAGGTGTTGGGCTTCCGCACTCCTCTCCCCTCGTCGTGCCACCGGGGCCCCAGCTCACCGCCGCCCCGAACGTGCGCGAGGGCGAATACGATGCCGCGGTCCAGCAAGGAGAGACGGGACGCCGAGAACCATGGATCCAGGGATGATCCGTAACTCCCGTACCCCACCATCACCAGCGGTGCGGACCCATCCCTCGGCATGCCGGAGCGGCAGACCAGAGAGATGGGCACCTGTGTGCCGTCCGGGGCTGTCGCCCAAGTGCGGTGCTGCTCGTAGCAGGATGGGTCGAACCCACCCGACACGTGGCGCCGACTGACCACCGTGGCCTTGCCCGTCGGGATGTCGTAGGCGAGCAGCGTGTCCGGGGTGGCCAGCGACTGGTATCTCACGCGGTAGGTGCGCGCCCTGTAGTCGAGGTTGAGATCCGGCTCGGCGGTGAACACCGGTTCCGGGAAGACGACGTCGTACGGGCTTCCGGCACGGGGGATCACCCGGAAGCCCGGGACCCCCTGTCGGCGGAACTCGAGGACGGCGTGCTCGGCGAACGCGTCGATGCTCACGAAACTGGTGCCCTCACTCGGTTGCGCCAGCCGCTGCAGGTTGGAGGTGTCGGTCTCGGGTGCCCAGTCGAGGACGAAATCGTCCATCCCGGCGTTGTGCAGGACAAGGAACCGGCCGTCCTGGTGCTCCACCTGCATCCGGCAGGCTCCGGCCCGGCCCGTGCCGAAGACGGTCGGCGCCAGAAGCGGATGGTCGGCGGGGAGGTACCGGATCTCACTCGCGTGGGCGGCGTGCGACTCGATCAGCACGTACCTGCCGGAACGGGTGGTGCCCACCGTGACCCAGAATCGCGGGTCGTCCTCCTGGTACACCAAGGCGTCCGGTTCGCCGACGGACACACGATGACGCCAGACCTGGTGGCGGCGGCCAGTGCCGTCGACCTTCACGTAGAAGAGGACACCGCCGTCGCTGGACCACGCGCTTCCGTACGATGTTCCCGGGATCTCGACCGGCAGGTCCTCTCCCGAGGCGAGGTCCTTCACCCGGAGGGTGAAGACCTCATCTCCGAGGTTGTCGACGGAGTAGGCCAGCAGCCTGCCGTCGGGCGTCAGGTCGAAGACACCGATCCCCATGTAGTCGTGGCCGTCGGCTAGCGCGTTGAAGTCGAGGACCATCTGTTCGCCCGGGAGTGGGTTCCCGCTTGCCGGATCAGGGGGAGTGTCCTGGTTCTGAACCGGGAGCCGGCGGTGGACCGGGTATCGGTCCTCCGGCCGGACCCGGTCGAAGTACCAGTAGGAGCCCGTACGCACCGGCGTGGTCGGATCCGCCCGCCGCGCACGCTGCCCGATCTCCGCGAAGATCGACTCGTGCAGGGTGGCCAGATGTTCCGTCGCGCGGTCTGTGCGGTCGTTCTCGGCCCGCAGGTGTCGGAGGGTCACCGGACTGCGGGTGTCGGCGAGCCAGGCGAACTCATCGACCACGCGATCTCCGTGGTGGGTCCGCACTTGCGGCTCCTGGCCCGTCGTCACGTCGGTGAACGGATCGGACATCTCCTCCTCCTTCCCGCGGTCATTGCATGTTCCCCGGAGCGATTCCGGCAGTGTCTTCGGCTCGCGTCGTCGCTGGAGCAGCCCACGCGACGTCTCTGCGATGCCCAGAACTATGGCAATGGGCGGATCACAGGAACAGTCACGAATGTTCGTGACCAGAGGCGCTTGCGAAGCGTGAGCAAGAAACAAGAGCCGGGGCCGTCGTCCCTCCCCTCACGGGAAGGACAACAACCCCGGCAGTGGCTCCCACGGTCCGGTCGAGGCCGGGCTGGGCGCCCGAGGAGTCGCGAGCCGACAAGAAAGCGCCGGTTGTGTTCCGAACCGGTCCGGGAGGTAATGACCCAAAGGCGGACGGCGGGCTACGCCGCCCGGGTAGCGCGCGTGCACGCCGGATCGTCTCCGGCTTCACTCACCCGCTGTGACAGCAGACGTCACCGGTCGACGTCGGCGCCCGCTGCGAACACCCTCACGCGAGCCTCCACGATCGGCCTGACCGAGCCGAGCGACCAGGCGGAGCCCACCAGCGGCATGCTCGTCCCCCCTGGGCCCCGCACCGCATCACGGGTTCACGATCAGCAGTCCGCGTGTCCCATCCCGAGGGCGAAGACGGTCAGTTGCGTACGGTTTGCCGCTCCGGTCTTCTGACGCAGGCGGCGCATGTACGTGTCCACGGTGTGCAGGCTCAGATTCAGCCGACGGGCGATGACGGCGTAGGTCTCCCCCTGGGCGACGAGACCCAGGACCTCCCTCTCACGCTGCGTGAGCCACGCAGACTCCTTGCCGAGGGGCACCGGCCCTCCGCCCGAGGCCGCAGACACAGTCGACAAATCCATATGTACCTCTCAATCCTGCCTCCGACCACCTCCTCACAGCACGTGTGGGCGATTCCGGTGCTCAGAGTGCTGGCGCGTCGCTGCTGCGCAGATACGCCGTTCTACTATCGTCTTGAACGATCTCTGATCGCACCGCCCGCACGATAGAACTCCTGTGCCTTGATCAGCCCGGTGCGACGCTCGCGGCCTATGCGCCCGCGGAGGACGTGGTCGAGTGATCCGGCTGCCGCGTTGCCGGCTTCCTCTCGTCAGCGAGCTTTCGACCCGACGAACGGTCAGGTGGCCCCCAGACGGGGCGGAATCGCGCGGCCCGATGCGGGCGCACAGCCCGTGCGGCCAGAACCGGGCGGGCCTGTCCGCGCCCAGGGGACCGCCCCCGACCAGGCGGGGCCGCGGCGGCGAAGGCCGGCGCACGGCAGCTGCTGATCCTGAACAACGGCTACGGTAAGTACGACCCCTGGGCCGACCTACGCGAAGGCGCCCCGCTCCCGGTGGCCTCGCTCGGCACCGACGACAGCGCGCGGCTGCTGAGCGGCTCCGCAAGCCCGGGACCGCGACGCTGAAGGTGGTCTCGCACCCGTACCCGCGCTACGTCTACGACCTGATCCGCCACCAGGAGGGCTCGGTCCCGAAGGATCCGTCCTACCGGCCCGGCTCCGGAGAGCTTGCGCGCATCGACGAGTCATTCCGCAACACGACACAAACTGAAGCGACTGAAGGTCGCTGTGACGTGTCCGTTTTGGGAGACGGCTTGATGTGTCGCCAAGCAACAGCGGTCGCTGCCCAGGGCACCCTCACCTCATGGGTCACGGCGGGATCCGACATCCGCTGGATCCCGGGCGCGGGCACAGGGGACCTCGGTCAGGGAGGTGTCGCACGCTCGTATGCACCGCGAAGCGTCACCCACGAGATCTGGTTCTCCCCCATCCAGCGCCCCCGTCTGCTCAACGACGGCATCAGTCAGCAGGCGCCCTACCGGATCGGCGATGTCATCAGCACATCCCTGGTGCCAGCTTGGGGCGACTCCGGTGGCCATGCAGGGATCGCCTGGGTCGACGGCGCCACGTCGAAGATCTCGCTGTACCAGGGCGACCAGCTACTCGGCGAGGACTACAACCAGCGCATCGTCACCGTCGAGGAACTGTCGCCGGACCCGCAGCCCTACCGGATCGTGGTAGAGGGTGAGCGGAACATGCCCGACCGCCCGTACTCGACCCGCACCCGCACCGAGTGGAGCTTCACCTCCGCTACCACGGACTACACCGTCCTCACGCCGCTGCCGCTGGTGCAACTCGACTACGCCGTGGCCACTGACGTGTCCGGCAAGGCCCACCGACGCACCGACCTGGTGGTCACGCCCTCGCACCTAAAGGGCGCGACGGACGCGGGGGTGGTCCGCACGACGGCCCTCGAAGTCTCCTACGACGACGGCGCCACCTGGCGCAAGACGATACTGCGGCAGTCAGGCAACAGCTGGAAGGCGCAGCTCGACGCACCGTCCAGGGCCCGGTTCGCCAGCCTGCGCACGACGGCGCGGGACACGAAGGGGAACAGCGTCAGCCAGACCCCACATCGTCCACACGTCTGGCCCGCCGCCACGCCCTCTGAAGAGGCGCCCGCCCGATCCCCAAATTTTTGCGCGACGGACCTGCCCTCCGGCCGCGTAGAGCAGACGACGGATTCATGCACGGAGGGGACTGCACGATGACAGTGCGTGCGCTCATCGGAACACTGAGGGGTGCCAGGGGTACGGCGATCGCGGCGGCGGCGATTGCCGTGCTGACCGCGTCACAAGCGCCAAGGGCGGTCACGGCCGAAGCCGAAGAGCCCGCACGGAAGGCGGCACCCGCCGAGCACGGCCTCAGCGTTTCCGGCGACACCCCGTACCGCACCGAACTTCCACCGCTGCGGACGCGGAAGAAGGGCATGGCACAGGGAGTGACTGGCGGCAATGTGCCTGCGAGTGTGTTCGCCGCGTACCGGCGTGCCGAGGAGGATCTGGCGCGTACCGCGCCGCGCTGCCACCTGCGTTGGCAGTTGTTGGCCGCGATTGGCCAGGTGGAGTCAGGGCAGGCACGGGGCGGCTGGGTGACTCGGGACGGTACCACCGTGGCGCCCATCCTCGGCCCGCGGCTGACCGGCGGCGCCTTCGCTGTCGTGGCGGATACCGACGACGGCGCGTACGACGGGGACGCGGTGTACGACCGCGCGGTCGGTCCGATGCAGTTCATCCCGTCCACCTGGGCCCGCTGGGGAGCGGACGGTAACGGCGACGGTCGGACGGATCCGAACAATGTGTACGACGCGGCGCTCGCAGCCGGCCGCTACCTGTGCGCGGGCGGCCGGGACCTGTCGAACCCGGCCGACCTGGACCGGGCGATACTGGGCTACAACCACTCGGACGCCTATCTGCGCGCCGTCAAGGCGTGGTACGTGTACTACCTGACCGGTCACCGCGTGGTGCCGGACGCATCCGCCGGATCCCGGCCGGTCCGGCCGAAGCCGTCCGGCCCGAAGAGGCAGAAGCTTGCGCCGCCGAAGCCGTCGGACGACCGGAAGCCGAGCACTGGTCCTTCGCGCATGCCGTCGACGTCGCCCACCTCACCCTCCCCCAGGCCGTCCCTCGCGGCCGGAGTCCCGAAGGCGTCCGCGACGCCGCTGGTTCCCGTCCCCGAACTGCCCCTCTCGCTGCCCGGGGGCGGGGTGCTGCCTGAGGTTGGCCGCTGACCACTGGCCAGGGCCGGAACGCGATGGGTGTCCGCCTCTCCACAACTGCCACTACTCGGCGGTAATCTCGCCACGTCGGAAGCACGTACCGACGGGTGAGTGCGAAGGGGCGGGCCCTCATGGCGACGGATATGCCTGCGGACACAGCGGCCGCCGACGAGCGCTGGCAGCGCCTGTGGAGCCATCGTGAGCAGTTGCTCAAGGTGGCCCGGCGGCGATCGGTGAGCCGGGAGGACGCCGAGGACGCCGTTCATGAGGCGATGTTGCGAGCCGCGGAGCGCCCGGACCTCGACGACGAGCGGCTCGGCGCCTGGTTGACGACGGTAACGATGCGGCTGTGCGTTGACCGGCACCGGCAGGTCAACCGCGAGGCCGAGGTGGGCAGCCGCCCCGCACTCATGACACCGGGCCCGGTACCCGTCGAGGAGGCGGTGTGCGACCGGGCCGAGGCGAAGTGGCTGGCGGTGCGCAGCGGCGAATTGCCCGCCCGGCAGGCGGAGGCGCTTCGGCTGAGGTCCGAGGACCTGGACGTGAACCAGGTCGCGGTGCGGATGGGGCTCAGCTACCGGACCGTCGAGTCGCTGTTGGCCCGGGCCCGCCGGACTTTGCGTGCCTCGTTGGCCGGAACGCTCGGGCTGGTGCTGTTCCTGGTCGGGCGCGGACGGTTGCGCGGGGGCGGCAATGCGCAGGCGGTCGCGTTCACTACGACGGCGGCAACCCTGGTGGTGGCGGGGTTCGTGCTGCCGTACGCGCTCGACGCGGGCGGAAACGGGAGTGGGCCGGCGCCACGGCCGGCCGTGTCCAGCGACCCGCGGCTCCTGCACGGCGAGGTCACGGGCCGGGGGCCCGCCCCCGCAACACCCACCCCGTCGTCGCCGGCGCACGGGTCTTGGGGCCGGACGCCCTCACCCACCGGGGGATCGTTTCTGCCGGTGCCGGTGCCATCCCTGGCGGACGTGTCCGCGTTTCCGCCCTCGGCGCCGCAGGTCCCTCAGGTGCCCGAGGTTCCGAAGGTGCCGGGGCTGCCGACGGCCGTGACGGGCCTGCCGACCGTCGTGCCGGGTCTGCCGACGGGGTCGGTCGCCTCGTCACTCCCGTCGCTCCCGTCGCTTCCCCCGACCTCGGTCGTACCTCCGCTGTCTGTCTCCAGCCCGGGGACGCCTTCGCTCACGTCGTCGCCGAAGCTGCCGTAGCGCCCCGCACACACGTCCGCAAAAAAATTCTTGGTTCGCCGCGACGGACGCACCTCTCTTCCCCGTAGAGCAGTTGTCGGAACTGCTCCACGGGCGAAGGATGGAACCGGATGGGTGTCGAGATCTGTGTGGAAGGGCTGACCAAGTCCTTCGGCCACCAGGTCATCTGGCAGGACGTCTCGCTGACGCTGCCTGCCGGGGAGGTCTCGGTGATGCTCGGCCCCTCGGGGACGGGCAAGTCGGTGTTCCTCAAAACGCTCGTGGGGCTGCTGAAGCCGGAGCGGGGATCGGTGAAGGTCGCGGGCCGGGACATCACCCGCCTGCGCGAGCGCGACCTGTACGAGGTGCGGAAGCTGTTCGGCGTGCTGTTCCAGGACGGCGCGCTGTTCGGCTCGATGAACCTCTACGACAACATCGCCTTTCCCCTGCGCGAGCACACCCGCACGTCCGAGAGCGAGATCAAGCGGATCGTTCTCGAAAAGATGGACATGGTCGGGTTGATCGGCGCTGAGGGGAAGCTGCCCGGCGAGATCTCCGGCGGTATGCGCAAGCGGGCCGGGCTCGCCCGTGCCCTGGTCCTCGACCCGGAGATCATCCTGTTCGACGAACCGGACTCGGGCCTGGACCCGGTCCGCGTGGCCTACCTCAATCAGCTCATCGTCGACCTCAACGCACAGATCGACGCGACCTTCCTCATCGTCACCCACGACATCGCCTCGGCCCGTCAGGTGCCGGACAACATCGGGCTGCTGTTCCGGCGCGAGCTGGTGATGTTCGGGCCCCGCGAAGAGCTGCTGGCCAGTGACGAGCCCGTCGTACGGCAGTTCCTGAACGGCCGGATGCAGGGGCCGATCGGCATGGCGGAGGAGAAGGACGCGGCCCAGGTCGAGCAGGAGCTGGCCCGGATCGACGAGGGTGTTCGGGCCGATGTGCTGACCCCGCGCCTGCTGCCCAGCCCCGGCATCACCCGCTCGCCCCGCTGGGATGCGATCGCGAGGCGCGAGGCCAAGCTGCACGAGAGGGGGGTGAGGGGCACATGAGACTCTCCCCGACGGGTGTGCTGCGGCACTCGGGCAGCCTCTTCGCGATGGCGCTGGACGTCGTCCGGTCCCTGCCCCGACGGCCCTTCCAGGCGCGGGAGTTCATTCAGCAGGCTTGGTTCGTCGCGAGCGTCACGATCCTGCCGACGGCTTTGGTCTCGATTCCGTTCGGGGCGGTCATCGCGCTGCAGATCGGCAGTCTGACCCGGCAGTTGGGCGCGCAGTCCTTCTCTGGTGCTGCGTCCGTGCTCGCCGTGCTGCGGGAGGCATCGCCGATCGTCACCGCGCTGCTGATCGCGGGCGCGGGCGGCACGGCGATCTGCGCGGACCTCGGGGCGCGCAAGATCCGGGACGAGATCGACGCGATGCAGGTGCTCGGCATCGACCCGATCCACCGGCTCGTCGTACCGCGGGTGCTGGCGTCGATGGTGGTAGCCGTACTGCTCAACGGCCTCGTCTCGGTGGTCGGTGTTGCGGGCGGCTATTTCTTCAACGTCGTTCTCCAGCACGGCACGCCCGGCGCATACCTGGCGTCCTTCACCACCCTCGCTCAGCTACCTGACCTGTGGGCGGCGGAGATCAAGGCGCTGGTGTTCGGGGCCATCGCTGCGATCGTCGCCTCGTACAAGGGGCTGACGGCGCAGGGCGGGCCGAAGGGCGTGGGCGATGCCGTCAACCAGTCCGTGGTGATCACTTTCATGTTGCTGTTCGTGACCAACTTCGTGATGACGGCCGTGTACTTCCAAGTCGTCCCGCAGAGGGGTTAGCCGATGAGACCGCAAAACCTCCTCGATCGCCCCTTGCGCTCGCTCGAAGAGCTGGGTGCCCAGCTGTCCTTTTACGGGCGCTCCTTGGCTTGGACGGGCCGCACCCTGCGGCGCTACAAGAAGGAGGTCCTGCGGCTCCTTGCCGAGGTGAGCTTCGGGCGCGGTGCGCTCGCCGTCGTCGGCGGCACGGTCGGTGTGATCGCGTTCCTTTCCTTCTTCACCGGCACCGAGGTCGGCCTTCAGGGCTATGCGGCCCTCAACCAGCTCGGCACTTCGAACTTCGTGGCGTTCCTGTCGGCGTACTTCAACACTCGGGAGATCGCCCCGCTGGTGGCCGGACTCGCCCTGTCCGCGACGGTCGGGGCGGGGTTCACCGCGCAGCTGGGTGCGATGCGGATCAGCGAGGAGACCGACGCGCTGGAGGTGATGGGCGTCCCGTCGCTGCCGTTCCTTGTGACGACGCGGATGATCGCCGGCTTCGTCGCGGTGATCCCGCTGTACGTGATCGGGCTGCTGTCCTCGTACCTGGCCGCCCGCACCATCACCACTGGCTACTACGGGCAGTCGACCGGCACGTATGACCACTACTTCCACCAGTACCTGCCGCCCGTCGATGTGTTCTGGTCCTTCGGCAAGGTGATCGTCTTTGCTCTGCTGATCATCCTGGTGCACTGCTACTACGGCTACCACGCGAGTGGCGGACCGGCCGGTGTCGGCGTCGCGGTGGGCCGGGCGGTGCGGACCTCGATCGTCGCCATCAACGTCCTGGACTTCTTCCTGAGCCTGGCGATCTGGGGCGCCAACACGACGGTACGGGTGGCGGGGTGAGAGCGGTGCGCATGCAGAGAATGCGGTTCAGGCTCTACGGCATTGCCTTCCTCGCCGTGCTCGCACTGCTGCTGTCGCTCGCGGTGGCCGTGTACCAGCAGGCGTTCACCTCGGTGGTGCCCATCACCCTGGAGGCCGACACCCTCGGCAACCAGCTCGATGCACGCGCCGACGTCAAGCTGCGCGGGCTGCTGGTCGGCGAGGTGCGCGAGGTGCATGCAGACGGCACCAAGGCGACCCTGGACATCGCGCTGAAGCCGCAGTACGTGTCGTACATCCCCTCGAACGTGCACGCGCGGCTGCTGCCCAAGACGCTGTTCGGCGAGAAGTACGTCGACCTGGTCGCTCCTTCCGGCGCGGCTCGCGCGTCGGCTCGGCCTATCCGTGCGGGTGACGTCATCACCCAGGACCGAACGAAGGTCGGCATCGAGGTGCAGCAGTTGATGAACGACCTGCTGCCGCTGCTGCGCACGGTCCGGCCGGGTGAGCTCAACGCCACGCTGTCGGCGTTCGCCACTGCGCTGGAGGGCCGCGGCGACCGGATCGGAGGCAATCTCACCCGGGTCGAGGGCTATCTGCGCCGCCTCAACCCGCACATGCCCTCCCTGAAGGAGGACATCACACGGTTCGCGGACGTCGCCGAGGTGTACGGCGACGCCGCGCCCGACCTGATGCGGATCCTGCGCAACACCGTCACCACCAGCCGGACGATCGTCGAGAAGAGGGAGCAGTTGGTGTCGGCTCTGCGCGCGACCGCTTCCGTGGCGGGCACAGCGAATGACTTCCTGTCCGAGAACGGCGACCGGCTGATCACCCTGGGCCGGGTCTCCCGCCCCACGCTGGAGCTGTTCGCCCGATACTCCCCCGAGTACCCGTGCCTGTTCCAGGGCCTGGTCCGGCAGGAGAAGGCATCCGAGGAAGCGTTCCGGGGCGGCGAGATGCGGATCACCCTTGAGGTCGTCCGGCCGCAGGAGGCGTACCGGCCCGGCGAGGAGCCGGCGTACGGCGCCCGGTCCGGCCCGAACTGCCGCGGTCTGCCGCATCCGCAGGTGCCCGGGCCGAAGCCCCGTCTCGACGACGGTACGTCGGCCGGAGGTTCCGGCGGCGCACTCCCCGGAGGTGCCGACGTGTCCGCCACCCGTGCCGAGCAGCGGGCCGTGGGCTCGCTCGTGGCCCCCGTCATGGGCGTCCCCGCGGACGAGGTGCCGCCCGTGGCGACCCTACTGTTCGGGCCGCTGGCGCGCGGAACGGCGGTGAGTGTCGCGTGAGCGGGTCCGGAGCGCGGCAGACCGCCGCCCCGCTGATCAAGTTCAGCCTCTTCGCGCTGGTCACGATCGCGGCGACGGCGCTCCTGGCCGCCACCATCGTCAACGTCTCCTTCACCCCCAAGGACACCTATCACGCCGTGTTCACCGACGTCACCGGGCTGGAGAACGGCGACGACATCCGGGTGGCCGGAGTACGGGTGGGAGAGGTCGAGGGCATCCGGATCAAGGACCGGGCGCTGGCGGAGGTCACGTTCACCGTCAGCGCGGACCGGCCGCTGCTCGCCGGGACCCACGCGGTCGTCCGCTACCGCAACCTGGTCGGGCAGCGGTACGTCGCACTCACCGAGGGCACCGGCGACGGCACCGCCAGGCTGCGGCCGGGCGGCACCATCCCGCTGTCCCGGACCGAGCCGGCGCTGGACCTCAACGCCCTGCTGAACGGCTTCAAGCCGCTGTTCGCGGCGCTCAGCCCGAACGACGTCAACCAGCTCGCCACCGAGATCGTCCAGACCCTCCAGGGCGAGGGCGGCACGGTGAACAGTCTGCTCACGCACACGGCCTCGCTCACCAGCACCCTCGCCGACCGCGACAAGCTGATCGGATCGGTGATCGACAACCTCAACACCGTCCTGGCGACCCTCGACGAGCGCGGCTCCCGCTTCTCCGGACTGCTGACGCAGCTGCGCCGAGTGGTTGCAGGGCTGTCCGCCGACCGCAAGCCCATCGGGGAGTCGCTGGTGAGCATCGGCGACCTCACGGACGTCACGTCGGAGCTGCTCAAGGACGCGCGTCCACCGTTGAAGGACGACATCGCCCGGCTCGGCGATCTCACCGGGACGCTGAACAGGAACGAGCACACCGTCGAGGGCGTCCTGAAACGGCTGCCGAACAAGCTCGAGAAGCTGACGGGGACGGCCTCGTACGGCTCGTGGTTCAACTTCTACCTCTGCGACTTCGACGGCCGGATCGTGCTGCCGAAGACCAAGCAGGTGATCACCCCGGAGCTGCACGTGGCACGGGCGAGGTGTGGCGGATGAGCCTCCGCATCAGGCGGCGCGATGGCCGCCGCCCCGAGCCGCTGGTGAGGTTCCCGGTCCTGCCACCGAAGCTGCCGAAGCTGCCCGGGCTGCTGCCGAAGCCCGAACCACGCCAGGGACCCCTCGCGAAGGTGCGCGTCCTACCGTCGAAGCTGCCCGGGATCCGGCTCACACGCCCACGCCTGAAACCCTTCCGCGAGCACAACCCGGTCGTCGTCGGCGCCGTAGGCCTCACCGTCCTCGCGCTGCTCACCGTCGCCGCCTTCAACGCCGACAGCCTGCCGCTGATCGGCGGCGGCGACACCTACAGCGCGGCCTTCTCCGAGGCCGGCGGGCTGAGGCCGGACGACGAGGTACGGATCGCCGGGGTCAAGGTCGGCAAGGTCGAGGACGTCGACCTGGACGGCGACCACGTCAAGGTGACCTTCAAAGTGAAGGGCCGCCCGGCGTTCGGCACCGACACGGGGGCGTCGATCCGTGTCAAGACGATCCTCGGCGCGAAGTACCTGGCCCTCCACCCAAAGGGGCCCGGCCAGTTGAAGCCGGGCAGCGAGATCCCGCTTCGGCGGACCGTGTCGGCGTACGACGTCGTCCAGGCCTTCAGCGACCTGACGACCACCACCGAGGAGGTCGACACGGGCCGGCTCGCGAAGGCACTGGACACGATCGCCGACACCTTCCAGGACTCCCCCGAGGAAGTGCGGGCGTCGATCAAGGGACTGTCGCGGATATCCCGGACCGTCGCCGCCCGCGACAAGACGCTGCGAGAGCTGCTCGACCACGCGAACGGCGTCACCGAGGTGCTGGCCGATCACACGAAGGACGTCTCCGCACTGGTGAAGAACGGCGACGCCCTGTTCAAGGAGATCGACAAGCGGCGCTGGGCGATCCACAAGCTGCTCAAGAGCTCCGCGCTGCTGGGCATCGAGCTGTCCGGCCTGGTCGACGACAACAGCAAGGAGATCGGACCCGCACTGAAGAACCTCAACACCTTCCTGAGGATGCTCGAACGCAACCAGGCGAACCTCGACCGCAGCGTCCGGCTGCTCGCCCCCTACGTCCGGCTCTTCACCAACACCCTCGGCAACGGCCGCTGGTTCGACTCCTATATCCAGAACATGGTCGCCGCCCCGGTCACGCCACGGACGGGAGACACCCGATGACCCGCAGACTCCTGGCCCTGTTCACCGCGCTCGCGATCGTCGTCGGCCTCGCCGTCGTCCTCTGGCCGGGCCCCGGCCCCGTCCGCGTCACGGCGTACTTCCCTCGGACTGTCGGCATCTACCCCGGCTCCGACGTCCGCGTCCTCGGTGTCCGCATCGGCGAGGTCAGGAAGATCACGCCGGAGGGCGGCCGGGTACGGGTCGAGCTGGAATACGACAGGGGCCGCAAGGTCCCCGCCAACGCACAGGCCGCCATCGTCAACTCCTCGGTGGTCAGCGACCGTTACGTGCAGCTGCTGCCGGTGTACCGCAAGGGCGCGGTGCTGCGGGACGGAGCCGTCATCCCCGAGTCCCGTACGGCTGTTCCCGTCGAGCTGGACCGGATCTTCGACAGCCTGCACACCACCGCCGAGGCGCTCGGCCCGAACGGTGCCAACAACAAGGGTTCGCTGTCCCGGCTGCTCGGGGTGAGCGCGGACAACCTCCAGGGGCAGGGCGCAAGCCTCAACCAGACGGTGCAGGACCTGTCCCAGGCGGTCACCACGCTGTCCGACGGGCGCGGCGACCTGTTCGGGACCGTGCGGAACCTTCAGGTGTTCACGGCCGCGCTGGCGGCGGACGACGCCAGCGTGCGGTCGTTCAACACCGACCTCGCCGACGTGGCGGGGCAGCTCGCCGGGGAGCGTAAGGATCTCGCGGCCGCGCTGAAGTACCTGGCTGCCGCACTCGGCGACGTGTCCGGCTTCGTGAAGGGAAACAAGAAGGCGCTGACCTCGGACGTGCAGGGCCTGGCCGAGGTCACCAAGGTCCTCGTCACCCAACGAGACGCTTTGGAGGAGCTTTTGACCGTCGCGCCCACGGGCCTGTCGAACCTGGAGAACGCCTACAACCCCTCCGCCGGCACTCTCGACACCCGCAACAACGTGCAAACCTCCCAGGACCCGTCGTCCCTTCTCTGCTCGATCCTGAAGACGACCGGCGACGACCATGACAACTGCGAGGGGCTGAAGAAGCTCTTCGCCTCCTTGCCCGAGGTTCCGCCGGTCCCGGCGTCGACGGGCTCGGTCGACAAGACCCTCGGCGGCATTCTGGGGGCACCGGCATGAGCGTGCGGCGCAAGGGGCGGGTGGCCGCCTGGACGGCGGTGTGCTCGCTGCTGCTGACCGGCTGCGAGTTCAACGGCTGGTATGACGTCCCGCTGCCCGGCGGCGCGGCCTCGGACGGTCACGCCTACCACGTCACCGTCGAGTTCCGGGACGTCCTGGACCTCGTGCCGCAGTCGTCGGTCAAGGTCAACAACGTCACCGTCGGCACGGTCGAGAAGGTGGAACTGGACGGCTGGCACGCCCGCGTACGGCTCAGGATCGCCGACTCGGTGAAGCTGCCCGGCAACGCGGTCGCCGATCTGAGGCAGACCAGCATGCTCGGCGAGAAGTACGTCGCCCTGTCCGCACCGGCCGGCACACGCCCCGTCGGACGTCTCGGCGACGGCGACCGCATCCCGCTCTCCCGCAGCGGCCGCAACCCGGAGGTCGAGGAAGTGCTGTCGGCGCTGTCCGCGCTGCTCAACGGCGGCGGGGTGGCGCAGCTCAAGACGATCACCATCGAGTTGAACCAAGCCCTCGGCGGCCGCGAGGACCGGGTCCGGTCCCTGCTGAAGCAGCTCGACATCTTCCTCTCTGGCCTCGACGGCCAGCGGGCGGACATCGTGCGCGCGCTGAATGGCGTCGACCGGCTCGCGCAGCGGCTGAAGAGGGAGAAGAAGACGATCGCCTTGGCCGTCGACACCATGCCGCCCGCCCTGAAGGCCCTCGCAGACCAGCGCGAGGACCTGACGAAGATGCTCACCGCCCTGTCCAGGCTCGGCAAGACCGGCACCAGGGTGGTGAACGCCTCCCACGACGACACCGTCGCCAACCTGAAGAAGCTCCAGCCCATTCTGCAGGAGCTGAACAGAGCAGGCGACGACCTGCCCAACTCCCTCGAACTCCTCACCACGTACCCGTTCCCGCGCAACGCGACGGACGCCGTCAAGGGCGACTACGTCAACCTGAAGATCACCGCCGACCTCGACCTGGCGGACCTCTACGGCAACGTCACCGGTAAGCCGGGCAAGGGCGGGAAGTCCCCGGCCCCCGGGACACCGCATCTTCCCGGCCACCCCACTCCCATCCCTCTCCCGTCCGTCCCGTCCCTGCCGGGCATCCCGTCCGTGCCCCCTGTGCCCTCCGCGCCCGCCGTGCCCTCGACGCCCTCCCACGGCAGCACCCTGCTCTGCCCGCCGGTGTGCACCGCCGCCTACGGCACCGGGGACGGCGCGCGTCGCTTCCCGCCCGGGGTCGATCCCGCGCTCGCCGAGCTGATGCTGAAGGGGATACTGCCGTGATCACACGTACGGTCAAGGCCCAGTTGCTGGCCTTCGCGACCATCACCGCTCTGGGGGTGGCGTACGTCGGCGCCCGGTACACGGGCCTGGTGGACGACGTCTTGCACCGCGGGTACACCGTGCGCGCCGACTTCGCCGAGTCAGGGGGCGTCTTCCCGGGTGCCGAGGTCACCTACCGGGGGGTGCCGGTGGGCCGCGTGGGCGATCTGCAGCTGACCGGATCCGGGGTCTCGGTGGCGCTGAGGATCGAGGACGGCGCCCCGAGGATCCCGGCCGACACGCTCGCAGTGGTCGCCGCCCGATCGGCGGTGGGTGAGCAGTACGTCGACCTCCAGCCGCGGCGGTCGGGCGGCCCGTACCTCAGGGACGGCAGCCCGATCCCGCGCAGCCGCACCCGGACCCCACTGCCGGTCACCGACCTGGTCCTCAGCCTCGACCGGCTGGTCAACTCGGTCGGCAAGGACGATCTGCGGGTCACCGTCGACGAGCTGGGCAAGGCGTTCTCCGGCACCGGACCGAACCTGAGCCGGTTGGTGGACTCCGGTGACGCGCTGGTGGAGGCGGCGTCCGAGTCGCTCCCCCAGACGGTCTCGCTGATCGAGGACTCGCGGAAGGTACTGAGGACACAGGCCGACCAGGGCTCGGCCATCAAGTCGTTCTCCCGCGATCTCGCCACGCTCACCGGACAGTTGAAGTCGAGCGACGGCGACCTTCGCCGGCTGATCGGCAGCACCGTGCCCGCCGCGCGGCAGGTCGATTCGCTGCTGAAGTCCACGCGGCCGCACGTGCCGATCCTGCTGGCCAACCTCATCAGCGGCGGCCAGATCACCGTGGCCCGGTTGCCCGGCGTCGAACAGGCCCTGGTCACGCTCCCACTCACTGTCGCGGGCAGCTACACGGTCCTCCCTGGCGACGGCACCACCCACTTCGGGCTGACCGTGAACGCCGACGACCCTCCCGCTTGCACCCAGGGCTACAACACCCAGCGGCGCGACCCAGCCGACACCGGCACGCGCCATGCGAACACCGACGCGCGCTGCACGCTACCGCGCGGCAGCAAGTCCTCGGTGCGCGGAGCGCAGAACGCGCCCGGCGCCACCGGCCCGCACAGCGGTGACCAGGCCGCGTTCGTGGCCCCGTACGACCCGGAGACCGGCACCGTGACCGGCCCGGACGGAACGCTCCTCGAGATCGGCTCGACGGGCGGGGAACAGGCCGTGTTCGGAAAGGAGTCGTGGCAATGGCTGCTCGTGGGACCGATGGTGTGAGAGGCGGCATGAGGCTGCTGTCTGCGGGGCTCGTCGCTGCGACCGTGTTGACGACCGTGCTGTGTGTCTGGCTGGGCTGGAAGCTGTCCGACCAGCGCGCGGCGGAACAGCGCCGGCAGGACATCTTGGCTGCGGCCCGCCAGTCGGCGCTGAGCTTCACCTCGCTCGACTACCGGCACTACGACCGGGACAGCGCCAATGTGCTGGCGAACGCCACCGGCGAGTTCAAGAAGGAGTTCGCCTCGCAGACCGAACAACTGACGAGGCTGGTTGCACAGAACAAGTCGGTGTCCGACGGACAGGTCCTGGAAACGGGCATCGTGCGGTACGACGGGCGCTCGGCCCGGGTCCTGGTCGTGGCCGACAGCAAGGTGACCAACACCGCCGCGCCCGAGGGCCAGGCGCGCACCTACCGGCTCCAGCTCGACCTCGCATATGTAGCAGGTCGCTGGTTGACCTCCGACGTCGTGTTCGTGGGCTGACCCCGCCGTGAGACCAACAATGAGGAGAGACACCGTGGCGAACCCGGCCTTCCGCAGCACCCGCGGCACCGGCTCACCGGCCCGCCGCACCATGACCGCGGCCACCCGCGCGGCAGCCAAGCGCGCCGGACGGCCTGCGCCTCGCGAATGCGGTGCCCACCAGGAAGAGCAGACCCGCTCCGGGCGCACCCTGCTCATCGATCCCCCGCCGAACGGCTGGGAGGACCCGCCGGAGCCCGAGTCACCCGAGTCGTTCGAGGGGAAGACGGAGGGCGGTGCGTCCCCGCGCAACACCGGGCGGGGCGTGCTCACCGCGGTAATGGGCATCGTCCTCGTGGCGGCCCTGGTCGCGGCCGCCGTACTCAAGCGGGAGTACCAGCAGGGGCGGCAGGCGGAGCAGGCCCGCGACGAGGCCCTCGCGGCCGCGCGGAATGCGGCGCCGGTCGTGCTGTCGTACGACTACCGGCACCTGGACCGGGACTTCTCCCGTGCCCGCACCCTGCTGACCGGGCACTTCCGCGAGCAGTACGGCAAGACCACGAAGGCGGTGGTCGCGCCGACCGCGACGAAGTACCACGGTGTGGTGAAGGCGACCGTGGCCACACCACCCGACGGTGACGCCCCGGCGGTGTCCGTCGTGTCGGCCACACGGGACCGGGCCGTCGTCCTGCTCTTCGTCAACCAGATCACCCAGAGCACTCAGGTCCCACAGCCGCGGCTGGACCTGAACAGGGTGCGCATGACGCTCACCAACACCAACGACGGCTGGAAGGTGAGCGGCGTCGACGCCCTCTGACCAGGCCTCCGTAAGTGCCCTCGCGCGGTCGCGCGGGGGCACTTTTTCGAGAGGAACGGGCGCGGCCGGGCTGGGGCGGCGGGCTTCACTGCGGTCGAGCCGCGGTGGGCCGGGCGACGTTCTTGCCCCCGAGCGATCTGCCTCACCAACTCCGGCCAACCCCCCTCAGCACCCGTCCGGCCCGCTTCGAAAAGAGTTCGGTTTCTCGCGACGGACACCGCCTGCCTCCCCGTAGAGCAGATGAAGGCTTCACCCGTACCGCCACCCTTCATCCGACTCGCGAATCCACGAGGTACCTGTGGCTCTCCTCTTCGCACGTCGTCTTCACCACCACCTGCGGTCGCGGGGGCGGCTCGCCGTCGGGTTGCTGGTGCTCGTCGCCGGAACCCTGCCGAGTGTGCCGGCCGACGCCGCGACCCCGTCCTCCGGATCGGTCAGCGACACCGCGCTCACGGCCACGTGGAGCGCCGGGCCCTTCGCCGTCCCGAATGTCTCCGGCACTGCCGGGACGGTGAGCTGCGGGCAAGGGCAACCCTGCGACGACTACGCCCTGAAGGTGTCGGTGCCTGCGGGCTACGACGCCGGTCACAGCCTGCGCATCGACGTCAGATGGCCGGGCTCCGCCGCCGACTTCGACCTGTACGCCCTCGATGCGGATGGCCAAGAGGTGGCCACCTCGACCTCTTCCAGCGACCCCGAGACCGTGCTGCTCCCGGCGGTGTCGGCGTCGTACACCGTGCGCGTGGTGCCGTACGCGCCGCTCGGCGACAGCTTTTCGGCGCGCAGCCCCACGAATGCGGAGAGCGTGTAGGACGTCTCGAATTCCCACTCGCAACCGTCCTCCGAGGACACGGAGAAGTCCAGCAGCGTGTGTCCGGACCGGGTCCAGACGCCGAGCGCATCCTCCATCGCGCCACCCGCGAAGAGTGCCAAGCCCTGGCGCACTGGCAGGCAGCAGCTTCATCGGCCCGGCGGCGGGCAGTGTGCCGCGGCGGGCAACCGGCTTGGTCGGCTCCGGCGGCGACTGCAGGAACGCGTCGATGGTGTCGGTCACCTTCACCGCGTGCGCCGCGCCAGCCCCGGCCGCCACCCGCGCGGTACCGCCCATCTCTCCGAGCGGCCAGCCCAGCTCGGTCGCGGCCGAGGCCAATCCGGCCGTGGTGAGATTCCACAACTGCTCGCTGACCGGTCGCCCCGACGGGTTCGTGCCGGTCGCCTTGCCGACGGACTCCACCAGCCCGGCGTCGCGCAACAGCCGGACCTCCTGGTCCAGGCCCGCGCAGATCCGCGAGACCTCCGACTTGGATATCCCGCTGTCCGCACCGAGGGCCTTGACCAGGTCGCCCGCGCTGCGGGTGGACATCCGTGCAGGTAGGCCTCCATCACCACGGCAAACAGGGCCTGGTTGATGCGTCGGCGGCGCTCGAGGAGGGAGGGGAAGAGCGAGCCGGCCCGCAGTTTGGGGATCTGCAGCTCGATGTCACCAGCCGCGGTGGTCAGCAGCCTCTCGCGGTGACCGTTGCAGTGCGTGGTCCTTTCCGGGGTGCGCTGGCGTGGGGCCGCCCCGATCACCGCGGTGGCCTCCGCCTCGATCAAAGCCTGCAACACCGCCTGCAGGGCACGGCGGATCAATCATCGCTGTCCGATGCGCGCAGTGACTCCAAGAGACGCGATCCGTCGCCCCGCGGGCGTCCGCGTGCTTTGGCGGCCGCAGACAACGCGATAGCGACGACGGGCTGCCGGATCGCCACCGTCTGACGGCCCCGGGGCTGGCAGTCGCCTCGCAGGCGCACGACACCGATACCATGGGCGGATTAACGAGCCACCTGAAGCGACCTCGTCCAAGCAGCCGACAGCACGCCATCACCGCGGCCAGGTTTTCACCGCGAGCTCCGCCAGCCGCTCCTGGCGTGCCTCGACTGCAGCAGGACTCCAAGAGGAGGTCTCGCCGACTTCACGCGTCAGAGCAAGCTCCGAGTTCTGGAAAAACTCCGCCTTCTCGACGAACCCCTTGTTTCCAATCTTGGAATTCTGGCCACTGGGAAGCAGCACCATGTTACCGAGACGATAGATCCACCGCTCGGCCTCTTCGGCACGGTCGAACTCCGGCCATGCGCCCTGATCCGCGTTTTGCGGGAAGACATGCTCCAGGTTGACCATGTTGGCGTTCTCGTTGGGGACGAGCTCGGGCTGAGGCTTGTTCGCCTTGGTGCGCTCCAGTGCAGCCAAGTAGTAGCGCGCAATCTTTCCACGTGACTTGGGGACAGTAGCGAGGGCGAACTGGTCACGGAAGTCACCGTCGGCTGCAACGGTGTCCGTCAGCATCTGTCGAACTTCGTGGACTTTCGTAACGGTGTCCTTCCGAATCTCCGAGGCGATATAAGAGTATTTCTCTTCGGTACGCCCACTGTTGATCGTCTCGAGGACCATGCCCCTCACGGACCAGTTAACGAGGGCTCGCATGAGCGCCTCCAACTGCTTGGCATCAAATTTCTCGACAGCAGCAAGCATGAGGATCTTGTTGGGCGCAAGATTGAACATGGCCAGCGTGTCCACCTCGGGGAGTTTGTGTGAGCACTTCTCCTTCCATAGCTGGTGGTTCGCATCCGACAGCGCTGAGTAGATCCTGGCAGCTTCCAACAGCTCTTTGGAGAACTCCAATGCCTCCCAGCTCTGCCTGATCTCTGCCTTCATACGGGCATACAGTTCCCGTTCGGTCACCTTGCCTACACGCGAACTCCAGTAGTGGCGCAGGAACGCGGTGAACTTCGCGTCGGCAGCGGTGAGGTTGAGCGCCCCTACAGCCTTGACCCAATTGTTCCTGACAGCATCAAGATGCTGCTTGGCCACCCCGAAAAGATGGTTCTTCAGTAGGTCCGCGGTCGTCAGATCCGCACCACGGTTGTTCAACGTCTCAAAAATTACATAAGCATCGGCTTCGCTGGAAGTCTCGACTACGGCCAACTGGGCCTTGGTCTTGAGGTACTTGATCCACTCCTTCAAGACGTCCTTCGCTTTGTCGCCGTAACTGGACGCCAGATCGCCGATCCTCTCGCGGAAATACAAATATGCCTTGTCGATGTCAGAAGTATTCTTCTTGATCGGTCCGACCGGTAGCTGGTTCTTGGCGACGATCGCATGGAAGAGCGGGTCGTCCTCCTCGTTTAGCCGCAGCCGCGCTTCCTTGCCATCGGAGTCCCAAGTCTCCCGAGCAAGAAAGTCTGTACCGATCAAATCGGCCTTCTCGTCGCGCAGTCCTCGCAGCTGGTCACGTATAGCTGCGATGAACAGCGAAGAAGTCACCAGGCGCTGCTGGCCATCAATGATCGTCTTGCGTTCGTCAGGACCTTCCAGGGTTAGCACGATCGTCCCCAGGAAGTACTCCTCGCCAGAGCCAACGGCGCGCGAAATATCGTCCCAGTAGTCCCTCACCTCCTGGTCAACGGACCAGCAATAGGAACGTTGGAACTGTGGAACGGAGAGCCGGCTTCCGCTCAGGAGCTCACCGATACCGCTGAGCGTGAGCTGGAGCGAGGTGCTGTTGTGACTAGGCGCCATGCCAGTCAGTGTAGCTGCGCACGCGTTCCTCCAACTGACGTCCGATCAAATTGCAACAAACGAGCTTGAGCTCCGCCCCGGAACGACCAGTGCTACCGGACCCGAAGCCCAACTCGGACAATCTGCTGCTCACTGCGATCCGACTGCTGGCCTTGCCCGCCTCCGTCAGAGGCTGCCGCTGTCGACTTGAGCCGCCTGCCCGGGCACATCAACCGTGAGCTGCTCTGCCTGAGTAAGCCCTCAGAGCCCTGCCGCCTGAGAAGTGCTCGACGAGAAGGCTGACAGACTGGCCACCATCCAGATGGTCTCATAAATATCAAGCTTGGCCAGACTTCGCCCGCGGTCCGTAGGGCTGATCACGAGTACGTGATACCTCGGAAGGATTACTCGCCCTCCAATTGGGTTCGCAGACACGGCTGACGCGTTTGCCCTACACATGGGCTACGACGAGTACCACCTCTTCCTGCAAGCGCGAAGCATACAAATGCAGATATCACGCCACACCTGTGACATCCGGGCAATCGAAGACGCCTTACACTTCTGCATAAGCGGACCCCAAGGCGAAGCCCGGACGTGAATACGCAGAGCGGGAGTCAGCTCGCCGGTACACCAATCGTGGACGAGTGCATGCCGGAGTGGCGAGCCCCATCAGGGGAGCCTCGCCACCAGCTTCCGCAGCTTGGCTACTCGACGAGGAACGGGCTCGGCTCCCCGTGCCAGGTGACCGCGAGGGCATCGCGCGCCCGGGTACTGGCCACGAAGAGCATCGACCTGGCCTTGCGCAACTCCCGCCTGTAGCGCGCCGGGTCTTCTGCGCGGAAGCGGTCGATGTGATCGGCTCGCGGCACCAGATTCCGGCTCGCGCCGGCGAGAACAACGCGCTGGTACTCCAGGCCCTTGAACCGGTGCATGGTACCGACGTGGATATCGCCGTCCCCCCGCGGGCCGTCAGACGTCAGCTCCGCACAAGCCAAGTTGGCCTCAGTGGCGAGGTGGTACATGACCTGGCTGGCCATATCCCGGCTGGGGACTGCCACGGCGATCAGGCCGCGGGTGCCGTGTGCGGCGCCGTGCACGTCGACGGCGAGTTCATCGCACCAAGTTCGCAGGATGGTGGCGAGGCCTTCGAGTTCCTCATCCCAGGTGGGATAGCCACGCAGTTCCGGGGTGGGGCCGGCGAGGACGGACCGGTAACCAGCCAGGGTGTCGGTGCCTTCGTCGAGGTCGTCATAGGCTTCGCCGGACATGACGGTCAGGGCGCGGGCGAGGATCTCCTTGGTGGTGCGGTAGCTCAGCGACAGGCGTGCGGAGCGGCCGCGGACGTTGATGCCGAGGGCGCCGAGGGAGACCTGGTTGTCGGAGATGCGCTGGTGGGCGTCGCCGGCGATGAACAGGTCGTTGGCGCCCGAGGCGACCATGGCACGCAGCATCTTCCAGTGGGCGGCACGTAGGTCCTGGGCTTCGTCGACGACGATGTGCTGGTAGCGGTAGTTCAGGTCATCCAATGACAGCTCGGCATCGCGGTGGATCAGCTCGCGGCCGCCCACCTGCTCCCTGTATTGGCGGCGAGCTTCGATACGCGCGACGCGTTGCTGTTCGAAGCGGGCGGCACGTTCGGCAGCCTGTCCCCAGGTTTCGATGCCCTTGCGGTCAAGTCGGGTGGTGAACTGGTCGAGGAGTTTCCAGATCTGGTCGCGTTCGGGGCGGGTCAGTGCGCGTCCGCGACCGACTCGACGGGTCTGGAAGTAGGCGGCCCGGGTGGGAACGGACTGGGCGAGGATGACGTGTTCCCATTCCTCGATGAGGAATTCCGGCTCCCAGGTGCCCACGAGGGCCGACTCGGCCAGCACCTCGCGCAGTTCGGCGAATGCGGTGCGGTCGTCCACACGACGCTTGGAACGCCCGGCGAGGCTGTTTTCGCTGACGACCTTGTGGGCGAGCTGATCGATGTGGGCGATCTCGACCCGAGCGAGCAGCGCCGGGTCGTCGATGAGTTCGGCCAGACGGTCGCTCAGGTCGGCCGTCAGGTTTTTGGTGAAAGTGGTCAGCAGGATCGGCTTGTTGCGTCCCGGGGGGAGCTGCCGGACGAGGTGGTTGATCCGGTGAAGGGCGACGATGGTCTTGCCGGTTCCGGGACCGCCGGACACGCGGGCTGGGCCGTTGTAGTCCCGGTTGACCAGGCGCGCCTGGGTGGGGTGCAGGAAGACCTTCCAGGCTTGGAAGTCGCCGTCCTCCAAGACCTTGCGCAGGGCGTCGTCGACGGTGGTGACCGTGGTGCGGGACAACGCGGCGCCGAAGTCGTCGGTGTCGACCTTGTCGTCGGTGGCGACCTGGGCTGTGATCTCCGCGCGGACTTCTTCGGGAGTGAAGCCGGCGGCCAGCCCGTATAGGACGTCCTTGGACAGCAGTGGTGCTTCGGCCAGCAGCCGGTCGAGGTCCTCGGCGCGGGTCAGGGTCAGCGCCAGGGCGATGAGCGGCTCGGCGACACCGAGCTCGCGCAACAGTTGCGGGGAGTGGCCCTGAAGGAGCGGGGGCGCGCCGTCAGCGGGCGCCGGTGGGGAATCGCCCTTTGCGGCGGGGCTGGCAAGGTCCGCCGTCTGCGGGTCTGGGGAGGGTTCGGCTGGAGTGAGTTCGATTCCTGCACGACGCAGGGCGTCCCCGCCGACGACGGAGAGGTCGATGAATTCGATCTCTCCGGAGACACGGTTGATCGCGGCGGTTGCCTGGTGGTAGACGTCCCGACGGTGCCGGACGGCGATGACAAGCCAGTTCTCGCCGCCGTCGGGCTCGGTCCCTGCCCGTACGAGCAACGCTCGGTAGGAGTCGTCGATCCGCGCGGAGTAGATCCGCGAGTCGCCCTTGAGCTGCTTGAGCTGCAAGCCGTTGCCATAAGGGTTTTCGCGGAACCGGTGGGTGAAGTCGTAGAACTTCGCCTTGACCGAGCGGTCAAGGCGGTAGAGCTCCTGCTCTGCTTTCTGGTACAGGCTGAGCCGGGCGGTCATCGTGGTGGAGGCCTTCCGGGAAGGGTGGTAGCTAAAGGCGAGTCGCTGCGATGTCAGGACTCAGGCGTGGTGTCCGGCAGCGCGGCGGCGAGCTCGTCAAGACGGACGAGCCACTGGCCGGCGGTACGTGCTGTCCAGCCTGCGGCGCGATAAGCGGCGTCCCGCTGCTCGGCTTCGCCAGTGGTCTGGTGGTCCGGCTCGGGGAGTACGGCGATCTTGACGCCGGTGTCCTGCCAGGCGAAGTCGGCTAGCCAGCCGCTGTCGCCGAGTTCGTAGCCGAAGACCGGAGCCGCCTTCCCGCGGGCGGCCAATGCCTGGGCCAGGGCGATGTGCTGGGCTTCAAAGTCGTCGTTGAGCAGTGGGATGATCTCTTCATCCCAGGCCGGATCACGGCGGAACTGCGCTGCGGCGGCCCCATTCCTACGACGGTCGGCCGGCTCGGCTGGGGCGTGGACGGGTGCCGTCTCCGCTGGGAGATCCGGGGCGTCGGCCTGTGTAGCATCGGGGTCCTCCTGCTGCGACTCCAGCAAAGACAGGATGTCTTTGTCGCCGCGTACCCGCAGGTGGGCGTGGACCTCCTGCATGGTGGTCGCGTCGGCCAGCCCGATGCGTCGCCCCAGCACGGCGGGCATCTCCGTTTCGGCGACCTGGCCCGCCAGAGCCATCAGGCGCAGCGCTCGCTCCATGTCACTCAGTAGGTGCTCGGGCTCATGCGGGATCCGTTGCGCACGCAGTGCACCGTCCTTGGCCGCGAGGAACACGTGATCCCCCTCGACGGCATGCAGCTCGTTGAGCAGGGGGCGCAGTGAGCCGCAGTGGGGCTGATTGCCCCAGGCGAGGACTACCTCGCCCGCCTGGTGCGTGAGCTCGAGCTTGTTGCCGGGGGTGAGGCCGAGGTGAACGGCGAAGCCCATGGGCACCGGGAAGCCGGAACCGCGGAGGTGCTCACGGGTGACGTCGATCCGGTACCACCAGATGCCCTGCCCGGTCTGGAAGCAGCGCCGGGTGTGGGAGACGTCGCGGCGCGGCTGGTAGTCGGTTGCTGTATCAACATCAGGCGCCGCCAGTCGCACCCATCCGCGCCGATGGCGTTCAAATCCGGGACCGCTGAGGTAGGCCCGGATCGACTTGTCTTGGACGTCGAACTGGGCACACAGCGCGGTGACGATGTCCTCGCTGCTGGCCTCACCGCCAGCCGCCTCCAGCTCGCGGACGATCATCTCGCGGATACCAAGGTACTCGATGCCGCCCCAGCGGCGCAGCCCGTACACGTCCCGGTCTCGGCGCATGAAGCGCTCGTCGGCCTGGAGCTGGTTGCGCAGGCTGGCCAGGGCGGTGCCGTCGTCGAGTCGGCTGCGCAGCTCTTCGGTGGACAAGGGCTGGCCCGCCAAGGTGAGGATGGCCTCGGCGCGTTCGTTGACCGAGCGTCCCCAGGGCAGCAGATGGCCGTCGACCTGGCGGAAGCCGGTCAGGTCCTCAAGCCATGCCTGGGCGTCCTGCTCCCGGATACCGAGGTCGCCGAGCAGCGTCACTGCTTCAGGCCATGGCAGCGGGGACTTTTCGCACCGTGCCAGCAGGGCGAGGCGGGTCTGCTCCTGCCTGTCACGCAGGTCGCCTTGCAGGACCCACCCATGGTTCCACTGGCGGTCGGGGAGGCAAGAGGCGACCAGTTGCCACAGCGGGAGCTTGAGTCCGGGCACGGTCAGCGGGTGCTGTGCGTGGATGTGCTGGAGCTCCGCCTCCGTGGCGACCGGGCCGAGCAGGTCCTGAACGGCCAGAAGGTGGCCGTGGAAGGGCCGGCCGGCTCCGGTGCGCAGCCAGTCCTGGAACTGCTCCTCCAAAGTGATCTGTATCTGGCGGATCCGTTCACGGGTCACCGAGAACTGCTGGCCGAGGATTTCCAGGGGTATGCGTTCGGTGCCGAAGAGCCGGGTTTCGGCGATGGCGAGCTGGCGTTCATCCCAGCCACCCACCAACTCGTCAAGGATCGCGAGAGGCTCCCCCAGAAGTGCGTGCTCCACGGTGAGGGGCGCGGGCTCCGCTGTGTCGGCAGGGCTCGCCTCGGGCTGGTCATCCTGATCCGACGCGGCAGGTTTGGCGTGCGCCCAGGCGTATAGGGCTTCCGCGGCTTCTTTGATGTGCGGTGGTGCAGCGGCGGGCAACGCCCGCAGCAGGGCCTCGGCCTGGGCGCTGATGTCGGATGCGTCGCCGACGGCCCGTGGGCCGTCGGCCCGCGCGCGGTCGCCTGGGGTGTGCAGGGTGCGGCCGATGTGTTCGAAGGACCGTAGTTGGGCGCGCACCAGGGCGCCAAGGATCTCGTCGCCCTGGGCGATCGGCATGTCGGCCACAGTTTGCTGGATGGTGGCGCTGAGGTCCTGCTCTTGGCCTTCGAGGCAGAAGCGCAGGCTCGGCATGGCCGCGTCCAGTGATAGGTACGGCCAGTAGGTGCGCAGAGCCGCGGCCGCGCGGTGCGCCACTGCTTGTGCGGTGACGGTGGCCACCGCGTCGGCCAGCGGCGCACCCAGCCACCAGGTGTCCGGCAGGCGAGGGTCGCCCAGCACCGGGTCCAGCTGGCGGGGGTCCCCCCAGCGGAGTGCGGGCAGGAGGTCGCCGAGGGTGGTGTCCGGCGTGGTGGGTTGTTGGGTGGGGTGGGACACGGCTCTTTCTACTTCCACATCCGTCTGCGCATGGTTGCTGTCGTCAGGCAGCCACCGTAGGGGGTGGTACTGACAGGGGGACTTCCAGCGGTGACTTGGCGGGCCGGTCGGCCCGGGCAAGGTGGCCGCTTACCACTCCAAGGCGTCGAGCATGTCCTTGACGGGGCTGTCGTCCTCCTCGACGGGCTGGACCAGCGCGTCCGAGACGAGTGAGCTGACGATGGCCACCAGGTCGCGGCTGCCGCGGCTGTTGATCTCACCCTGGAGGTAGCGCAGTCCGCCGTTGGCGTACTCCTCGAAAATCCTCAGGCGGTCGCCCAGGCGCTCATCAGCGAGGATCTTCGCGTCGTCGGGGTGCTCGGTGACGGCCAGGACATCGACGAGGATGTCGCCGTACGCGCGGTTCTCGACCAAGGCGTAGCGGATCGGCTCGCCAGGCTTGTCAAACGGCACCCGCTGCCCCTTGCGGCGTCCCAGCGCGGCGGCAAAGAGCAGGGCTTCGTAGTTGTGCCGGAAGGGCCCGTCCTGACCTGTGAGCGCGATCAGCAGCTGTTCGTGCTCGGCGGGGCGACGGAAACGGATCTCGACGGCCATCAGATGACTACCTCTTCCAGGACGGTGTGGTCAAACTCGCCGTGCGAGACATAGGGGAAGGCGCGGTCGCGGATGGTAATGGTCTGCTCCTCGGCCTCGGTGCTGGTGGTGTAGGAGCGGAGCACGTACATGCGGGTCGCCGCGTCGCCAAGGTGGTCCAGGACTCGGCCGCGGGACTGGGACTGGGAGAGGAGAGTGATGATCTGTGAGGTCAGCTTCGGCAGGGATTCGGCGATGTCGTTCTGGTAGGCGACGTCGAGGTTGCCGAAGGGGGCGTCCATGACGACGGGGTAGATTCCGCCTCCGCCGAGCGCGGCATCTCCGGTGCCCTCCTTGCGGTCGTGGATCTCCTTGGCACGCTCGGCCACCGCGCCGACGAACGACAGGCTGAGGATCTGGTTCTCGCCGGTACTGCGTGCGGCGGCTCCGCCGTAGGAGTCGTTGATCAACTCCAGTGCGAAGTCGGGAGTGATGTGGGGAGTGAACGGCTTGATGCAGATCCGCGCGAACACGGCCTTGATCTTGCCGTCGAGGGCCTTTCGCTCCTCTTCGGTCTTGACGTCCCGGATCTTGAGGAAGGCTTCCAGGACCTCATCCACCAGGGCGACCTGGCGCTGAATGCGGCGCGACTCCTCGTCCGCCACACGCGCGGCTCGGAACTTCAGCTTGTTGCTGCTGATCAGCTCGTTCAGATCGACGATCTGCGTGCTGGCATCGCGATGGAGCTGCAGGGCCTCGACTCGCTTGGCGTCGAATTCCTTGCGGCGCTCCTCCAGGCGCTTGACGTCCATTACGTCGACGCCTTCCAGCTCGCGGGTGATGTCGCTCAGCTCGGCGTCGACCTTGTCGATGGCCTGCTTGGTGTCCTCGATGCCCTGCACACACTGGCGCAGCCGCTCCAGCAGTTCGGCACGGACCTGGGGCAGGTCGGCGGCTCTGCCGGCCAGATACATCCAGCGGGATTCGACATCCGCCAGACCGGCGTTGTAGCGGCGTTCCTCCAGCGCCTTGCGAGCGTCGGAGCCTTCGGGCAGGTCGCGCCCGCACATGCACACGCTGTCGTCCAAAAGGCCGTCGATGAAGTCGCGCTGGATCCCGGCCGGCAGCTCGCGGCGTTGACGCATCCCGTCCGCCAGGTCGCGTACCTGCTCATCCAGGCCGCCAGTGAAGGCCAAAAAGCTGCTCTTGGCCAGGATGTCCTTGCGGTCCTCGTGGCGTTGGTTCCGCTTGACCAGCAGTTCGCTGCGCTGCTCTTCCAACTTGATCCGCTGGCGGGCGAGCGGTGCGGCCTTTTCGTTGGACCGCAGCGCCTTGTTGACCGCCTCGATCTCGTGCTCGTAGGCGGCGGCGTCCTTTGACAGCTTCAGCAACTGCTGGTGCACCGCAAGCTTTTGACCTTCCAGTCGCTCCTGCTCAGCGATGAGCGCCTGGAGGCGTCCATCGCCGCCCTTCTCGATTTGGCGCGCAAGCTTGGCGGAGGCCTTGGGCAGGTGGGTGCTGATAGCCCGCTCGATCTCCTCGATCCCCATCAGCGTCTTGATCGCCTGCTTGACCTCGTCGGTGCGGTCACCGGTGAACATGCGCTCCATGCGCTCACCGTTGAAGAAGAAGAATTGACGCAGTTCCCTGGGCAGGATCTTCTCGATGCGGTCCTGGCCGTTGTCGACCGTCTTGCTGGTGCTGTGCTCGGTCTCGGTGACGGTCAGCTTCGAGCTGAGCTCGCGCTGCTCCTCGGAAGCCTTGGTGGTGCGCACCGAGCGATGCACGTGGAAGAGCAGGCCCTCGTGTTCGAAGACCAGGCGCACCGATGCACCGATCTGGCCACCGAACGGTGTCTGCGACCAGGCGTGGTCGTTGATCACGCGCTCTTGGTACTCCACGTCACCGGAGAACTCGCCGTACAGGGCCCAGCCGAAGGCGTTGAGCAAGGTGGTCTTGCCGGCGCCGTTCATACCGAAGACGAGCACCGCGGGCTTGTCGTCGGTTACTTCGAGATTGAGCTCCTGAACACCGTGGAAGACCCGGAAGTTCTCGAGGGTGAGCTTGAGCAGCTTCATTTGGCCAGCTCCTTGGCGGCTCGAACGATCTCGTCGGTCAGCATCGACGGGTTCTTCACGTGGAGGTACTGCCGCTCCATCTGCCAGACACGCTGCGCCAAGGTCTTGGCCTCGGGTGACAGAGCGTCGAGGATTTCCCGGGGCGTCTGTTGGGTGCTCATGAAGCCCTCCGCTTCAGGTTGTGCAAGTCGATCACTGGGGTCTGCTCGTCAGGTGTCCAGCAGGCCGTAGCGCACGCGCAACGGCCGCAGGATGTCCAGCGTTTGGGCCTCGTTGTCAGCCAAATGTGCGAACTCGGTGACCCGTGCCAGTTCACGGGCCACCATGCGGCGCTCGGTCGTGCGCTGGAGACCACCGGGGTTGTCCGGCGGCACGACGATGAAGTCCACGATGTCCGCGTGCTCTTTGCCCGGCGACCGGCGCAGCACGCGTCCGCGGCGCTGGATGAACTGCCGGGGGTTGGAGGAGCTGGCCAGCAGGTAGGCGGTGCGGGCGGCCGGCACGTCCACGCCCTCGTCCAGGCACTTCATCGACAGCAGCGCTTGCAGGTCTTGACCGGCTGCGAAGCGCCGCAGCAGCACCTGCCGCTCTTCGCGCCGAGTTTCAGCGGTGTAAGGGGCAGCTGGCATCCGCAGTTCCCCGCCGACCATGTCCAGGGCCTGCTGCAACTGCGTCGGCTCGTCTGGCCCGCCATGCTCGTAGCTCAGCGGGTGGCGGCCCTCCGCGCAGTACATCAGTTGGTACCAGTGTTCGCGCCGCTTGAGGACTTCCCTGCGCAGCGCGGGTAGCTTGGCGCGGGCGTGTCCGAGGATGTTGGCCCGCTTGCGCAGCAGCTTGCCCAGCGGCGTGTCCTCGCCAGCGTCCTCGTGGAAGTCTTTGGCTGCCAGCAGCTTCGCGATTTTCTCGGTGACTTCCGCGTAGAGCTCGGCCTCCTCGCTGTCGAGCTCCACCAAGATCGGGGTATAGGTGTAGCGGCACAGCGCTCCGGCGGCAATGGCGTCGCCGATTCCCATCTCGAAAACCACCGGACCGAAGTAGTCCGCGAGCGCGGCTGTGCCGTCGTCGTCGAACCAGCGCTCGGGGGTGGCGGACAGACCCAGACGGTAGCGGGCATTGTCCGGCAGCTTGTCGCGCAGTCGCTTAGCTCCCAGGTTGTGGCATTCATCGGCGATCACCAGGAGCCGGCCACGGTAGCGGTGGAGGAGGCCCTGCAGGGGGTCCGCCGCCAGGGTGGCGTTGGTGGTGACGATGACACCGCCCTTGACGGTGCCCAGCGCCAGGGCGTCCAGAAGGGCGGAGGCGTTACCGTACCAACTGGTGACGGACTCGTAGGCGCGTACCGGGGTCATCCCGAACCAGGCGACGTCCCGGCTCCACTGGTCCACCAGGTGCTGGTAGGGCGCGATGACCAAGGTGAGCAGGGGCTCGTCGCGATTGCCGAGCATCCGGGCCAGTTGGGCAGCGGCGGCCAGCGCGGTCAGTGTCTTGCCGGTGCCGGTGGCCATGCGGAGGATGCCGCGGCCCTCGTTGCCGAACCATCGCTCCACAGCGTGCTTTTGATAGTCGCGGACCGCCAGGTCCGTCGGGATGGCCAGGCGGCCGAATGTCTCCGGGCGCGGGAGTGTGAGCGGCGCGCCATCCATGGGCGGCAGGTCGGGCGGTGCCTGGTGGGCACTGCGGCGGGCGCAGGAGGCAATGAGGTCCGTGGCCGCCTTGGTGAAGTCCACGACCCGCAGCAGCGGGGTGCGGTCGTGCCACAGGTCTTCGAAATCCCGGCTTATCCGGATGGCGCGAGCGCTGTCGCCGGGTTCCCAGGAGCGGAAGACCTCGATGGACTCGAAGTTGCCGACGAGCCCCGGCATCGTCTCATTGGCGCTGCCCTTGAAGGCCACCAGGTCGCGGCTGTCCCGGAAGATCCCGATCTTCTCGTGGTACATGCCGACGCGATCGCCTGCGGATATGTAGGCCAGCTTGACGTCCAGGTGTCCTTCGGCCACGAGCAGGCCAAGTCTACCCAGGCCGTAGGCTGCATACGGGTCCTCGCACGCGCGTTCCAAGTCGCGCAGGGCTGCCTGTTCCAGGACTGCGCGGATCGCGTATCCGGCGCGGATCTGTTCGACGTCGTCAGCGTTGAGCTGCGGAGAGGCGACCAGGCGCATGGTGCCGCCGCGCGCGGCGAACGCTTCCACGCCCTGGCCGAACACCGCCAGCACCGATGCGCTGAAGTAACCGACGGCGCGATCGTAGGCCGTGGCGGCGGCCATGGCAGGGGCGTAGAAGTCTTCGACGATGTCGCAACGGTCGCTGCGGTAGTCGGCCAGCAGGCTGGCGGCGCGCAGTGCGCTCAACGGGTGGTCAACCATCACAATCCCATCAGGTCGATGAGGTCGTCGGTCGACGGTCCATCTTCGTGGGACCGCTCATCGCCGTCGGAGGTGGGTTCCTGCTCGCGGCTGTCAGCGTGCACGGCGTCCAGTCGCCGGACCACACCCCCGCGGGTAGTAAAGGGCGGCGTCGAGGCGACTTGGATCAGGCTCGACTCCTTGATCGAGAACTCGCGCGTCAAGACGGCCACGAGATCGGCCGTGGCGATCTCGCCGCCGGCGCGGTCAACCTCCTCGGCGACCAGATTCTTGATCGAGGTGTACCTGCGCAGTCCCCACTCGGCCAGCGCCCAGGAGTCGATATCGCTGCGCAGGAACCTGGAGTCGGTCGGCAACTGGGCCTTCAGCGAGCGCGCATTGACATCCGTTCCCATGCCTTCGACCAAAAGCGGGAAGGTCAGGGGATGTCCAGCCTCGCGAAGCACGGCCCAAGCCTGGTCCTTGAGGGTACTCTTCGGGCCCGTGGTCGGCTCGCGGGGTTGCTGCGTCCCCGCGGGACCATAGCCGTCGTGTAGGTGGCCATCGATGCTCCACTGTCCGCTGGCGGTAACGAGGATGCGCGGGTCCGCGGCAAGGGCTGCGGAGACCTCGGCGAGGGCTCCCGAATCGAGCAGGGCGTAAAGAGCCTCGCCGGGCATGAGCGGCGTCTTGGCCTCACTCAGGATCGCGGCCAGCGCGTCAGCCAGGCTGTCCTCCTCGGCGAGAGCCGGCTCCTTGTGCGCTGCGGCATCGACGGCCGGCGGTGGTTCTGCGGGCAGGACCCAGCCGGAGGGTCCGGTCTCGGCCGCCAGCAGGCGCAGGACAAGCCCACGCAGGGGGCGCGGCAGCTGCTCGGGTCGCTGCAGGAGATCCGCGAGCGTGGCGTCAGGACGGTTCTTGGCGGCGAACCGGTGCAGTTCATCGAGGGCCCGGGCGAGAGTGGCGGACTCGGCCGGAGGTGGCGGGGTGCTGGAAGTGGCCGGGGATGGGATCGCGGGCGGCTGTGGTGACGTGTCGTGCGGTGCCGTGGACTGCTGCGGCCACGCGGCCGCAACCCCGTTCGGCTGCGGCGGTGCGAGCTCGTAGTCGGCGCCTGCAGCATCGCTCTGCCCGGAGTCTGCCCCGTCGCTCGCGGGTTCGGCACGGCGCTCAACCTGGTTGCCGACGAGCCGGAGACCGCAGAAGTGAAGCCAGTCTTCCGTGGGCCTCAGCGGCTCCCCCGTCGCGGCGAGCAAGCGGGCCGCAGCGTTAAGCGATATGTACTGCGCCGGGTCGAGGTCGAGTGCTTCCAGGGTTTTGGCCCGGGCCGCCTCAACGGATCCGGCATACAGCCACTTGTCGTCCTCGCGGGCACTGAGCACAACGGCGGCCAGGACGTCGAGCACGGTGACGGCCGGTTCGATGAGCGTCGATGCCGTCCAGGGGTGCCGTTCGACGATGTCCGCCCTGCAGATGGGGGCACTGGTCACCTCCTGGAACAGCTCCAATGCGCGGTGCAGCCTGGGGTCTGCATCGGCCGATTCCGCGAGCCTGTCAGGCAGTTGCTCAAGCAGTTGGGTCATCCGCTCCCGCATTGTGCGGTGACGCGTGGCCAGTAGATCGACGGAAGAGGGCGACGCCGCACTCACATGGTGAACGATCAGGTCCTGCTGGCGGGGATCGAGCCCCTCGAACCAGTGTGCGACGGCGTCGTCGAGGCTGCCCGCCGGAGCTGCCCCAACGGGCTCGGGCAGCGAATCTTGCGGCAGCGCACGAGGGGTGCTCAACAGCACCCCTTCTCGCACGAGCACGGCCAGAGCATCGTGTTTGACCCAGTGGCTGCCGATCGGCGCGGTGAGGATGTCGTGGGGCGAGAGTGTGCCGATGGCGTCGAGGGTGGCCCCGCCAGCGACAGCTGCCAGCGCCGTGCACGTCTTGGGGGCGGCGTCCAGGTCAGCGATCGCCCTGTCGACCGAAAGCTGCGGGAGCAGGGATGACAAGGGCTCGTAGGCGAGCGGCGCGATCTCGAGGCAGGATGCAAGGAGGTCGAAGACAGCCCCGAGGTCCTCCCGGCGTGCCGAGGTCTCCTGGGGGGTCTCACGCAGCCACCACTGTGCCGGCCCGCCCAGTCTTTGGAGGGCGAGCAGTTCCGACGGGGCGAGCCGGTCCAGCCACGGCAGGAGCACGTCCCAGGGGCGTGCGGGCGCCGAGAGTGCGGACACCATGAGGGGCACCTCCTGCGGATCGACTGGGTGCGGGTGGGGTACGGCAGCGGGGGGGCCGGCGAGCTGTTGCGGCTCGGGGTGAGGGCTTGTCTGGGCGGCCTCGAAGGCTGCGACGACGTCGCGGGGCAGCCTCCCTCGGTCACCGATCGGGTAGCCCTGGGCTGCCGCCCAGGCGCGAATGCGCTGGTTGTGGCGCTTCGCTTCGTCGATTGTGGCGCGCCACTGGCTGCTTTCGTGGCCTACCGGGTCATTCACTGAGCAGATCCTCGATGGAGGAGGTCGGGTGCTCCGCACGCGAGGCCGCGGACTCCGGCGGCGCGGCAGCCTGCGCGGGGACGGGCGTGGCTGCAGCAGCGCCCGCCTTGAGGGCCTGCGCGTGGGCCTGGCCGTATTCAAGCTGCCATGCGCGGAAGGGCTCGTCGGTGCCGTAGAACCAGTCCCTCAGCGCCCTGCCGAGGGCCGCATTCGCGTTCCGCTCCGCCGCGAGCCGGATCGCGTTCTCCTTCTCACCGGGAAGACTGGTCCTGAGCGCCCGGATCTGCTGATCGACGCAGAGCTCCAGGTACAGGCCGCGAGCGCCGCTCAGCATGTGCCGGAACGCGGTGCGTCCGTCGAACCAGCGCTCGATATGTGCCCATGCCTCGTCGATGTCCAGGATCTGCAGCCAGAAGTACCGGAAGTACACGGCCTGGGGGGTGTCCATGTTGGCGATCTGGTTGAGCGGGTTGTGGACCTCGGCCTTGTTGAAGGCGAGCCGGCGGTCCTTGGCCTTGCCCGGTTCCAGCGCGAAGTAGGCGTTCCAGGCGGCGGCCAGGTCGTCGGCGAACTTCGGCAGATCAGACAGGGCCGGCTTGTTCGGCTGCTGCTTGCGCAGTTCCCAAAGTGAGCCCAGGGTCAGTGCCATGCCCAGCTGGCAGGCATGGGTGTTGAAGACGGCGAAAGCTGCCTTGGTCTGCTTCAGCGACCCCGTCCTACCGTTGTCCCGGTACTCCTTGCTGCGGTAGACCTCGAATTCCTCCTCCCGGTCCCGCAGAATCTCCCAGGCACGGATCACGTCCGACTTGGCCGCGGGCTGCCCCGACTGCTTACTCTCCAGGTAGGTGTCGAAGCTGTCGCGCAGCGTCCAGAACACTCCCACCCCGTTGAACAGCGCATCGTGTGCGAGGCTCTGACCAGGGTCGTGCCGGTCCCAGGTTTCGCGCAGCTGGTTCAGCGCCCTGGCGTGCGCGGCGTACGGCTCGGTGCGCGACAGCAGGGTAATGAGGGCTTCTCCCCAGGTCTCGGAGAAGCGGTCGCTGATCGCGTCGACGTAGCTCAGCGGGAACTTCGTGTTCTTGATGTCGTTCCAGGCGTAGCGGAAGCTGCCGTCCTCGACCGGTTCGGGGAACACACTGGACAGATCCAGCTGCGACCGCATGAACTCGTCCATGGCCTTCTCCGGGGGACGGCCTCCGGAGAACCGCAGGTCCGCCTGAAGCAAGGGCCGCTGTGGCCCAAACACACACAACTCGACCGCTCGCTTGAGCAAGTGGATATTGGTGAGCACGGACCAGCGGGCGGGCTGGGTGTTGTTCGTATCGGGGTTGTCGTACTCCACGGCGTAGATGGGCAGCTGCGCCTCGCCGGTGTCCTTGCGCAGGTCGCTCAGCACACGGCGGGTGAGCACGTTGCTGAGCTCGGCGTCCGAGAGCAGGATGATCCGCGACTTCGACGGCGGCCGCGCCTCCCTGTTGACGTCGACGAACAGCTTGCGCGCCACTCCATGCGGATTGCTTTGTTCGCCTGTCTCCTCGGGGAACCAGCACACCGTGACCGGGACCTCGATGCCGCTGAGGTCCACGTCGCCGAACCGCTTCAGCGCCTGGCCCACCGGGAACTCGTAAAAGGACCGGAAGCGCTCCCCCGGCGACCCCTGCCAACTCCGCGACTGCGTGCGTTCCACCGCAAGCAGCGCCATCGCCCGGTGCTGGCCGTCGAGCACGACCAGCTTCGACTCGGTATCGTTCCACTTCAGCTTGCCGAAGTTCGCCGGGTCGAGCTGACCGTCGTCCAAGACGTGACGCTGCACTTGGAAGGCATTGCCAGCCTGTTCCTGCTTCCACTTCGTGCCGGAGTCCGCCACGATCTCGGGCCTGCCGAGCGGGGCGAACGTCGTCGGCTTCTTGGACTTGAACGGCAGGAGAACCGCGACGATCGGCGGGAAGAACGCCGGCCCGGTGATCTGGCGCTCCAGCAGGTATGGCACCAGCTTCACCGCGACGCGGTGGTCGTCCAGGTCACGCTGGAGCAGCTGGTCGAAGTCGAGGTCGCCGGCTTCCATGACCTCCCGTACCGGAGCGAGGTTCTTGGTGAGCCGACGCTCAGGCTCATCGGAGTCCTCGCCCAGGCGGGCCTTCGTCATGATGTAGTCGACGCGCCCGGCTGGCGTGGCGAAGCTACCCCACGTTCCCTGGACCAACTCTCGGAACGGAGACGCGGTGGGGTTACCAAACATTGCTTCCCTGCACTTCTTTCTGAAATCGGCACGTATCGCCAACCTCTCCAGTCCTCAGGTGCCTGGAGAGGTTGACGACGGCCCGCGGATGCCTGGTTTTTCAGATAGCCGTTCGACTCGCGGCGCGAACGACTGTGGGCACTGCCATGCGGCCACGCCATTCCCCCGAGCTTCCTGCCCGCACTGACGTCAACGCTCCCGGTTCGGTGCAGCGCTGGGTTGCCTCAGCCGGAACGTTCAGTCCGGAGACGTGACCCCGCATGACACAGACTCACGACGTAACGCGCCCCGCTCGGACGTTCTCTTCAGCCCGGCGGCAGTACGGCACGACCAAGTAAAAGATCTTGCAGGCTCTTTCCCCCCATGGACAGACCTCTCCCCCTGCGCAGTGAGTGCCACATTGCAGATCACTACCGCTTGTGAAGATTTAGAGTAAGGGATCCCACTGACACACGGACACCTCCTCCCATCCTCTGCTGCGAGGCTATTGTCCCGCCGGCCACCACGCTTGCGGAAGGCGAGTGGCGGTCGCAACTTCGGGTCGACCGCCTCGAATCGATGGACACGGCACGGACGGGCCTCTCAACGGAGCACACATCAAACAAATGTGCCAATATCCAGTGATTGCTCACGAGATGGCTATTTTCAGGCCCTTATGGCGAAACGCTCCATCGCCAACTCTGCCCCGCAGGAGCGCCCTGTCCACTACGCTGCCGTTGAGGGCCCGGTCCCCCCGTCGACCTCGGTCATTGATCCACTCAGCGAGCTCCACAGTCATGCAGCAGACCTGGAAAAGCGATCGCCGCCGCACCGCCATCGGGCGCGCCAACCTCTCCGTCCCCGCACGGCAAGCCTTGGGGGATCGTCAGCTGACGGCTAAGCGGACCATCTTGGACTACGGTTGCGGGCGCGGGGACGATGTGCGGGCGCTGGAGAGGCTGGGGTGTCGTGTCTCCGGCTGGGATCCGTTCTACCGTCCCGAAGCCAGACTCGAGCCGACCGACGTCGTCTTACTCACCTACGTCCTTAATGTCATCGAGGACCCCGTGGAACGCCGGCGGACGCTCCAGGACGCCTGGGATCTCGCTGAGACTCTGCTGATCGTCTCCACTCGCCTGACCTGGGAGAAGTCCAAGGTGCATGGCGAAGAGTTCGGGGACGGGTTGCTGACCGGCAAGGGCACCTTCCAGCATCTTTTCGGTGCGAGCGAGCTGCGTGCGTACGTCCAGGAGGTGACGGGTGCCCGGTTGGTGGCTGCCGCGCCGGGCATCGTCTATGCGTTCAAGGACGACGCGGCCCGGTTGGGATACCTCGCCCAGCGCATCGCCCCGGACGCTGAATGGCTGGCGTCGAAGGACAGCACATCGGCCATTGCCGCCTTGGCGGACTATGTGCAGCGGCGCGGACGAACCCCGCGGATCGACGAGATGCCCCGGACGACGGCGGAGCTGCTTGCGCACCTGACTCCTGCCGAGGTGAAGCGTCTGGTGCGGGAATCGGCGGATGCCGACCTGGTGGCCGAGGGCGCCAAGCGCACCACGTTGAACACCCTGCTGTACCTGGCGGTGGAGCTGTTCAACGGGCGGGGACCGTTCAGCAGTCTGCCGCCCAGCGTGCAGTTGGATGTCCGGACCTTCTTCTCCTCGTACAAGGAAGCCTGTCAGCGGGCCGACCGGTTGCTGTTGAAACTGCGGGACGACGGCTATGTCCGTGGGGCGATGAACGCCTCGCAGGTCGGCAAGCTGACTCCGACGGCGTTGTATGTGCACCGCAGGGCCATCGAACGCCTTCCCACGGTTCTGCGTCTGTATGAGCACTGTGCGTCCATCGCTGCAGGACGGCCGGCGGACTGGACGGTGGTGAAGCTGCGGCATCAGGGGCGGGCTGTGTCATGGCTGGACTACCCGGCGTTCGACAAAGATCCGCACCCGCGGATCCAGTCTTCCTACATCGTGGATCTCCAGACGCTGGAGACCTCTCATATGTCGTATGCGGACTCGGGCAACCGTCCGCTGCTCCACCGCAAGCACGAGTTCCTGGCTCCCGATGATCCCGACGCCGAGCGCTACCGGCGGCTGACGGAGGCGGAGTCCAGGGCAGGGCTGTACGCGCACCCGCATCTCATCGGTACCGAGAACGGGTGGGAGGCGGAGCTGGTGCGGTGCGGGCGTGCGCTGCGCGGCCATCGGCTGGTGCGGCGCGCGCAGGCGGTAGGCCCTGCGGCGCCGCATGGTGCGCCGGAGGCGTGATCCGGCGCACCGGCAGGCTCAGGAGTCGGTGGCTTCCGGCTGCATGCGGATGATGGTCTCGGCCAGCTCCGTCGGGTCGAAGTCGGCGACCTGGGCAGGGAACCAGGAGAAGCGCAATCCGTTGGAGGCGACGTCCTGGGGAAGTCCCATCGCGGTGAGAACATGGCTGGGCGTGTAGGAGGCGCTGGTGCACGCGGAACCGGTGGCGACGGCTGCCAGGTCCTTGATGCGGACGATCAATGCCTCGGCGTTGAGACCGTCGAAGGTGACGTTGAGGATGTGGGGCACGGCGTGCTCGATGTCCCCGTTGATGTGGAAGCGGGCTTTGCCCAGAACGGCGAGGAAGCGCTCGCGGACGGCCAGGGCGTCGCGCTCCCAGTTTTGCCGGTTCTCCTGGAAGATTTTCGCGGCCTCGTACAGCCCCATGATCAAAGCAACGGGGAGGGTACCGGGGCGGAGCTTTCGCTCCTGGCCGCCTCCGAACATGATCGGCTCTAGGGGGATCCTGTTCCAGCCGCGGCGCCGGGTCACCAAGGCGCCGATGCCCTTCGGAGCGCCGATCTTGTGGCCGCTGATGCTGATCAAGTCGATGGGCGCCTTCAGGTCCCCGGGAAGCTTGCCGTAGCCCTGGGCGGCGTCCACGTGAAGGTAGGTGTCGGTCTGCTGCAGCTTCTCGGCGATCTCGGCGACCGGCTGGATGACACCGGTCTCGTTGTTCACGTGCATGAGCGAGACCAGCAGGGTGTCCGGGCGCAGCCGCTCGAGGACCGCGTCAGTGGTGATGCGGCCACTGGGACCAGGCTCCAGGACGTCCACCTCGAAGCCGCGGGTCTCCTGGAGGTGCAGCAGCGGTTCGAGGACTGCCTTGTGCTCGATGGCAGAGGTGATGATGTGCCTGCGCCCCGCCTTCTCCCCGTGCGGGGCGATGCCGAGCAGGGCGATGTTGTTGGACTCGGTGGCGCCGCTGGTGAAGATGACCTCTTCGGGCTTGGCTGCGACGGTGGCGGCGAGGAAGGCTCGTGCTTCCTGGACGGCTTTCTTGGCGCGGGCACCGTACTCGTGGGTGCGGCTGCCAGCGTTGCCGAAGTCTTCCGTCATCCAGTGCAGAACCACATCTGCCACTCGCGGGTCCACCCGGGTCGTCGCCGCCGCATCCAGGTACGCCACCACAGTGCTCACCTACGCCCTCTACCGGTCATCGAGACATGTGTACGTCAAGCCGTTAACGTACACGCTCGCTGCAGAGGTACGCTGCCACCCCCGCCGGTACGTTAAACAAGTGGCGCGATGCGTGTCATTCCTCGCTCCAACAGACCCCTGCGGTACCTGAGTATCGACGACTGGAGTGGGATGCACCGAGCCGCGTGAAAACGGTGACTCGTGTACGTCTAAGTGATGACGTACGCTAGGGTTGCCCGGTGGAGATCGAAGCGACGACACCTGCGACGAAAGTGGCCCCACCGCGGACCACTACGGGATTCGAATACACGTTCCCGGCCATTCGCGGCGTCCAGGCAGGGCGCGAATTTTACGTCTCGATGTGCCCGCTCCGCCTCATCCCGAAGATCTTCATCTTCGACGAGGAAGATCTCTCTCCGGAGTTGCGCGCCCAGCGCATCTTGAACAAGGGCCGTCTGCCAGCCCTGACGCGGTACATCCTCGAAAACCCCGAGGACTACGTCTTCAGCGCACTGACCGCCTCCGTCGACGGCGACATGATGTTCGACAGCATCGCCGGCGAGGGCATCGGCTTCCGCACCGGCCAGCTGCGCATCCCCATGGACGCTCGCTTCCTGATCAACGACGGCCAGCACCGCCGCGCGTCCATCGAGCTGGCCCTCAAGGAGAACCCCGACCTGGGGGACGAGACGATCGCCGTCGTCTTCTTCCACGACGCCGGCCTCGCCCGCTCCCAGCAGATGTTCGCCGACCTCAACCGCCATGCTGTCCGCCCGGCACGCTCCATCGGCGTGCTGTACGACCACCGTGATAACGGAGCCCGGGTCGCCCGCGCATTGACGGCCCGCTCAGCGGTCTTCAAGGGCTACGTGGAGATGGAGAAGAGTAACCTCGCCGCCCGTTCCCGCAAGATGTTCACCCTCAGCGCCTTGTACTACGGCACCCAGTCCCTCCTGCAGGGCCTGGAGGTCAAGGACGACGAGGCCACCGACCTGGCTCAGCAGTACTGGGAGACCATCGACCAGGCGCTGCCGGAGTGGGCCATGGTCCGCAGGCGTGAGTTGACCGCCGCAGAGATGCGCAGGGACTTCATCCACAGCCACGGCATCGCGCTGCATGCCCTGGGCCGCATCGGTAATTCGTTGTTCCGCGAGTCCACGGTGCCCAGCCGCTGGAAGCGACACCTCGCGCCGTTGAAGAAGGTCAACTGGGCCCGTTCCAACACCGACTGGGAGGGCCGCGCCATCGTCGGCGGCCGCGTCTCCAAGAGCCATCAAAACGTCACCCTGACCGTGAACTACCTTCGCGCCCACCTCGGCCTTGGGCTCAGTCCCGAAGAACAGCGAGTGGAAGACGCGTACCTGCGAGGCGAGGCATGACCATCCCCATCCCCTTCGGTCTCACCCCGGTGCGCCGCAGGCCGTTCGATGGGCGCACGCTCGACGAGGTGATCACCGCACTCACGGACGAGATCCGCGAGCTGTACACCGCTGACCAGGTCCCCTGGGTCGTCGGCTACAGCGGCGGCAAGGATTCCACCGCGGTGCTCCAGCTGGTCTGGATGGCGCTGCAGGAGCTGCCGGCAGCCAAGCGCACAAAGCCCGTCCATGTGATCAGCACCGACACGCTGGTTGAGAATCCGGTCGTCGCGGCTTGGGTCACCACCTCGCTGGAGACCATGGAGAAGGCGGCCACCGCGCAGGAGCTGCCGATCGAGCCACACCGCCTGACGCCGGAAATAAAGGACACCTTCTGGGTGAACCTCATCGGCCGGGGCTACCCTGCCCCGCGCCCGAAGTTCCGCTGGTGCACCGAGCGCCTGAAGATCAAGCCGTCGAACTCCTTCATCCGTAGCGTCGTCGCCGCCCACGGTGAGGCGATCATGGTGCTCGGCATCCGCAAGACCGAGAGCCAAGCCCGTGCCCGCGCCATGGAGAAGCACGAGAAGCGACGGGTGCGCGACCGGCTCTCCCCCAACGCGAACCTGCCCAACTCGCTCGTCTACAGCCCCATCGAGGAGTGGACCAACGACGACGTGTGGGAGTTCCTCATGCAACGCCCCAATCCGTGGGGCTACCACAACGAGGACCTGCTCACCATGTACCAGGGCGCTTCCGCCGACGGCGAGTGCCCTCTGGTTGTCGACTCCACCACGCCCTCGTGCGGTTCCAGCCGCTTCGGCTGCTGGACCTGCACGCTGGTCGAGCAGGACAAGTCCATGTCGGCGATGATCCAAAACGACGAGGAGAAGGAGTGGATGCTTCCGCTCCTGTCGTTGCGTGACAAGCTTGACGCCCCCTTCGGCTACTACGAGGAGGGGGACCCCGAGCTTCCTGAAGGACGCAAGGCAGGCTTCCCCAAGCCGGACAAGCCAGCCCGCGACTTCCGGCGGATGAACGGCCGCGTCATGCTGTTCAAGGACGACGCGATCCACGGCCCGTACAAGCAGAACTACCGTGAGAACTGGCTGCGCGAGCTCTTGGAGGCCCAGACCTGGATCCGCGCCAACGCTCCCGAACACGTGAAGAACATCGAGCTGATCACCCTCGCGGAGCTTCATGAGATCCGCCGCATCTGGGTCTTCGACAAGCACGAGGTCGAAGACTCGCTGCCTGGCATCTATCAGGAAGCCACCGGCGAGGCATTCCCCGGGGGCCCGCTCGACGAGCAGCTGGTCATGGGCGCCGACGAGATGGAAATCTTGAAGGGCATCTGCGGCGACGACGCCATCCACTACGGCATGGTCCGCGAGCTACTCTCCGTCGAGCGTAAGTACCGCACCATGACCCGTCGCGCCGGGCTCTTCGAGGCTCTCCAGCAAGCCGTGGAGAAGGGCTACTACGAAGACGCCGACGACGCCGTCAACTTCGCGCAGCGCAAGAAGAAGTGGCGCGACGACGTCACCGAGACCCTGACGTTCGACGAGGAAACCGAACTCGATGCTCCTGCATAAGATCACCTTGTCCGAGTTCGGGGCCTACCGCGGTGAGCAGTCCCTCGACCTGACGCCTATGAAGAACAAGCCGATCGTTCTCATCGGCGGGCTCAACGGCTGCGGCAAGACCACGCTCCTCGACGCCATCCAACTCGCCCTGTACGGGCCGCGTGCCCGCTGCTCCGGAAGAGGCAGCAAGGCGTACGACACCTACCTACGCGAAAGCATCAACCGCCAGGCGGATCCCAGCCGTGGCGCTGCCATCTGCCTCGAATTCACGGTCACTGTGGAGGGCACCGAGCACTACTACAAGGTCACCCGCAGCTGGCATGAGAGCGGCAAGTCCGTCAAGGAGTTCTTGAACGTCTCCATCGACGAGCACTTCGGAGACAAGACGAAGGGCGACCTTCGTGCTACCCCCGAACTCCGCCACAGCCGGGTACTCAGCCAGGGCTGGGCCGACCACGTCGAAGATCTCCTGCCACTCGAAATCGCCTCGCTGTCCTTCTTCGACGGCGAGAAGATCGAGTCCTTGGCCGACCCGGACCGAGCCGCCTCCGTGATCGAATCGGCCGTCCACTCGCTGCTCGGTGTGAGCACCGTCCAGCAGCTCCGCACCGATCTGCAGGCTCTGCAGCGCCGGCAGAAGCTCTCAGACGAAGAGCAGCACCTGCTCGACAACATCCGCAGTCAGGAGCAGGAGCAGGAAGCAGCCCAGGAGGAGCTGGAACGGGCCACGCAGGAACTGGCACATCTGCGTAGCGAGCACACCAAGGCCACGCGCGCCTTGAACTCCGTCGAACAGGCATTCCAGAAGGAAGGCGGCGCTCTGTTCGAGCAGCGGGTCGAGCTGGAGAGCGCTCGCAAGCAGGCGGCAAACCAGCTCGCAGATGCCCGGGCAGCCCTGGTACAGACCGCGGCCGGCGCACTGCCGTTCCTCATGGCCGGTAAGCAGCTGCAAGAAGTACGCGCCCAGTTTGAGCGGGAGCGGGCGGCCGCCCAAGCCCGCGAAGTCCTGCACGTCCTGCGGGAACGTGACGACTGGCTGCTCGACCAGCTCCCCGCGCAAGCCCACGAGGCAGCTGTCAAGGCGATGGAAGCCGACCGCACCGAGCGCGCAGAGGCGGCAGCCCTCGACGTGGACCTCCGCCTGCCCGCCGACATGGGGTCCCAGCTCGATGTCCTCGACGCGGCACTGGAAGGTGAACGCGGCCGCGGAGCTGAGTTGCTGGCCGAAGCCGAGGAGGCGTCCGAGGCACTCGCTGAGCTGGACCGTCAGCTGGCGGGTGTGCCCGCGCGGGACAAGGTCGAGGCGCTGCAGGCCAAGCGGGAAGAACAGCTGCAGGAGGTCGCCTCAGCGGTCAGCGCCTGCGAGAAGGCAGCCGAACGGGTCGAGGAACTCAAACGGCGCCGAGCGGGTGTCAGGGCATCCTTGGAAAAGGCGCACAACGAGTTCATCCGTACCAAGGTCAAGGCCGAGGAAGTCGAGCGCATCATCCGTTTTTCGGAGAAGGCTCGGCAGACCCTCGCTCGCTTCAGCGAAGCACTGCTCGAGCGGCACATCGGCAACCTGGAAGTCGCCATGATCCGCAGCTTCCGCATGCTGATGCGCAAGCAGAGCCTGGTCGATGACATCCGCATCAACATCGATGATTTCACCCTCACCTTGTCGGACGCCGAGGGCAAGACCATCTCCCCTGGCCGACTCAGTGCCGGGGAGCGCCAGTTGCTTGCCATCTCGCTTCTGTGGGGTCTCATGCAGGTCGCAGGCAACCGTCTGCCGAATGTCATCGACACGCCGCTCGGCCGCCTGGACAGCCGCCACCGGGAGCACCTCGTCGACCGGTACTTCCCCCAGGCGGGCGAGCAGGTACTGCTTCTGTCGACAGACGAGGAGATCGACGAGTACCTGCTGGGCCGGCTGAAGAGGTCCATCGCCCGCACCTACACGCTGGTCCATGACGACACCAAGCTCACCACTAGCGTCGTCGAGGGCTACTGGTGGAATGCAGGAGGCAGCCATGTCGCTTGAGACCGTCCGGCTCTCCCAGCCGGCCAAGGACCGGCTGGTTCGCCTCAAGCGCACCACCGGCATCGCCCAGTGGAACGTGCTGTGCCGCTGGGCCCTGCTGCTGTCCCTGCAAGACCCCTCTACACCGCTGGTCCGTGACATCGTCACCGACTCCAATGTCGAGATGACGTGGAAGACCTTCACCGGTGCTCACGGTGACCTGTACCTCGCCCTGCTCAAGCAGCGCTGCCTGCAGGACGGCGAAGAACCTACCGACGAGAATGCGGCGCGTGCGCTGACGGTTCACCTGCACCGGGGTATCGGTTACCTGGGCGGTCACAAGGAACTGACATCGATCCAGGGCCTCATCGGTTCCGTCGTCGTCGGGTAGGGCGATGATGCCCGATGCCGGTGCGGATCTTGGAGGCGTCCTCGGTGAAGGGCGCTGTCACGGACAGGATGGAGCCGGTTCTCGATGGACTCTTGGGATCGTGCCAGGCGGGCGGCCTTCTGGGGTGAAGCTCGAGCCGAGGGCGAGTCAGTGACGGCGTAGACGCCGCCTGTCACCGCGGCAATCTCCGCAGCGCACGGCGCAGCCAGATCCGCGCCAGCCGCTACGCCCAGCGCCTACTGGCCCCGATGGACCGCCGGCAGCGCTCTGGCCCGCGAGCTGTGGTCTGCCGCCACCCGAGCGGTAACCACACGGGCACCGCCCACTCCGGGGCTGCGAAGCCGACTGGTCGCTTCAGGTTGAAGTGACCAGTCGGACTTCACTGTCACCACGGCTGCGCTCACGGGAAAAGCCAGTCCTTCTCCACGCGGGCGAGCTGGATGAAGCGCCCCTTCTCGGCAAGCCACGGGTAGGGCGTGCGGAACCGCATCAGGTTGTTCATCGACACCACGGGCGCTGCGAGCTGTCCTGCGACATTGAGGACTGCCTGCGCTGAAACAGAGGGCACTGGGATCACCTCTCCCCTGGTGATGGCCTGGTCCAGCGCTTCGCGTTCATGGTGTTCCACCATGTCGACGACATCCGTGCCGATGACCGTGATCAGCCGACGGTTCGGGAACCGTTGCCTGATCACGGCCAGTGCGGAACCCAGGAGCGCATAGCTTGGGGGGCGAGGCGAGGCTGCGCTCCTTCCTGCGGTCATGACTCCCCGCCCATCCACGACGAGCGTGGGAATGGCAGACGGCTCTGCGCTGTGAATGTCTGCGGGAATCGCGTCCGGAGTCGCTGTGCTCGCCGTCAGTGGCTCAGGCTGCGGCGCCGGCTCGGTGATGCGCCGCAACAGGCGTTCGAGTTCTCGGTCGAGCCCTTGCTCAATCGGTGTTCCGTCAGGTCCGAAGCAGTCGAGTTCCTCGTTGAGGATTTCGCGTCCACCATGGCGCAGAACTGCACGCACTTTGAGGATGCCGTTGCGGTCGTAGCGGTAGTCGACGTCGAAAAGGTTCGCGTTGGGGTCGGCCCCCGGCTGGGGGACGGGCAGTTCAAGACGCGCCAGGGGAAATGTGCGCTCATCGTCCGCAGCCCGTGCGCTGTCCCCCTCGACGATCTCCAGGACGACCTTGGAAGCACCACGAACGGCAGGCATGGCGCTGCGACTGCCGCGGGCCGGCAATGTCGAGTATCGGGGGATCAAGGTGGCAAAGCCACGACGGCTACCGGCTTGAAAGGTCAAACCGAGGTCATGGCTCGTGGCGACCGAGATGGTAGTCCCGGGGACAAGCCCGTCGATCTCTGCTGCAGTGATGGCTGCCCCCCGCGCGACGGCAGTCATGGGCTTGCACAGTCGTGCGTCCACCACCTTGCGATTGAGTGCGTGCTCGACTTCCCGGCGAACGAGTGGAATCTGCGAGGTCCCGCCTATCATGAGGACGGCATCGAGCGTCTCAGGTGACAGCCCGACATCGTTGAGGCACTCCTCCAACGGCACCAGGGCCCGCCGGACGAGGGGCTCCACAGCCTCTTCGAACTCCTCGCGGTAGATGACGATGGGGCTCATGCCGCCAGGGGGTTCGAAGAGCACATCGTTGGTGCCGGGCTGGGACAGCGCGATCTTGGTGAGCTCGACGTGGCGTCGCCAGCGGCGTGCTTCCGCGCGGGTCAGATGCTCGGGCCGCCTCCCGAGCTTGGGCAGAATCAGCCGGACGAGCGCTTCGTCGAATTCGAGGCCACCCAGCGCGGTGATGCCTCGAGAAGCCACCTCGTCGAAGATGCCGTCGTAATGTTCGAGCACGGTGACGTCAATCGTGCCACCGCCCCAGTCGAAGACAAGAAAACAGCCCTCACCTGGGTAGTCGTGGGCGTAACTGATCGCAGCCGCAGTCGGCTCGTTGATCAGCGCTTTGACCCTGATACCTGCGAGGCGTGCCGCGGCCCTGGTTCGGTAACGAGCTGCCCCGGTGGCATTGGCGGGGACGGTGACGACTGCCTCCTCCATTTCCCTCAGATTGCGGCGGACGCCTGCCCGCATCTGGTCGAACAAAGCTGCGGCAACCGTCGTGCTGCGGTACGGCTCGTCGCCCAGCCATACCTCATGCTCTTCGGGCAGTGCGCCGCGCAGGTACTCGTCCTGGTCCTCGTCCGCCGTAGCCCGAGGTTTGGAAGCGAGCATGCGTTTCACCGCGTCCTGTGGGGCGTCGGCACTGCACTTGGCGGACCAACCGAAGCACAAGGTCCTCTGAACATCCCGCAGCGAGACAACTGAAGGAAACAGCTCATCGAAGCCTGGGCGGTTCCACTCGGCGGGAAGTCCATCGCTGTCTACCCGTATGACCTCGGTGCCGTGGCCCGTCCAACGTGCGACAACCGAGTTGCTGGTGCCGAAGTCAATGCCGAACGTCATGCGTTGTCCTCCGCCCCGTCGAAGTGGCCCGCAGGAAGTTGTCGTACCTCGCCACGTTGGACGACACGCCCGGACGACGTCTCGATGTATGCGGGGGCAACCACCTCGAAGGCCTTGCTCCCGTTGTGCTCTCCGGGGTTCACGACATCGAAGGCAGCGAGATTGTCCAGCGACGTGACGCGCTCAAGGCCCGACCGCTTCAGCTCGGCTTCTATCCTCAAACGCACGGCCGCCAGGTCTTGAGTAGAACAGGCTGTGCGATCGATGAGTGCCAGCTGCGACAGTTGCTGCTCTCGTACCCGCGTCGCCTCAAGCACTGCGGTGCGCAGTGCATCATCGACGGCGGCCTGTACCGCTTGCCGTACCAGCGTGCCGACCTTTTCGGCGGTGGACATGACGCCGCGAATGGCGTCGTCCAGTTCTTCCCTTAGCTTCTGGGAGAGCTCCTGAGACGCCCTCAGGCCTGCCTTCGAGGCCGCCTTGTCGACCCGTGTGGCCAGCTTCTCGCTGACCTTCTCAAAGAACCTCTCGGGATTGGCCAAGGCATCGGTAGGCAGCTGAGCATCCGCGTTCGCGTTGGACGTGTCCTCGCTGCGGGCCGGCGACTGCCCAGAACGCGGGGGAGGCTCGTCGTGCACTGCCTCCCCTTTGCGGGCTCCGCCTCCGCCTGTCATGGGGCGGGAGCGCAGCCCTTGGAATGTGGGGTTGTGCGCAACTCGCCGCTTCTCCCTCTTGTCCATCAGTGGTCATTCCTCGTAATCGTGGTGCTGCGGCCGATGATTTCGCTGGCCGCTTCAGCGGCGGTCCATTCCCGATCTTCCGGGGTGCTGGGGTCAGTTCGTCGTTTCAGAGAGTGCGCTCGTGGCTGCAGGACGGGCGACCGGTCGCGAGGGACCCACAGGAAGCGTTCGTCGAGCGGGAGCTCGTACAGTTCCTCCGTCTCGTTACCCATTCGCCGGGCCGTCTCGAGCCGCTGGATTCGGTCCTTGGCGCTGTTGATGTACTCCAGCTGCTCGGTGGGGACCTGCGTGCGCATGTTGCGCCACCCGTGTCGCCATTCAGTTGAGCCGTGTTCGACCGACAAGGCCAGATACGGATTGAGAACATCGTGCGGCTTGGACCTGTGGCGGAGTGCTTGAAGTAGCTGGCTGAGCCGGTTCATCCGGCCTCGGGTCTCGCGATCGACCCCTGTGCGCTGGGCACCGCCCCTTTTGAGAAAGTCCTCAAGTAGTCCCACGCCTTGATCGAGCCGGTCACGGTCACCCGGGCGGGCGGTCAGGAAGTACACGTACGCAAGGGCCACACGTGCCTCACGGTCGGCGCGGCCAGCTGTCGCGCCGTGCTGTTCATTGCGCAGAGCGGTGGCCTGTTGGACGACCTTGCGCAGCATGTCCGCCGCAGTGTCTGGTTCCACGGCCATAGCCCAGTGGGCCTGGTCCAACAGCCGGTACATCCGGCGTGTACCGGCCCAGTAGTGGAATGGAGTCCGGCCGGAAATCAGCCGGTCCTGCGGTACGCAGTCCTCCAGTAGGCCGAACAGCCCGCGCTCCTCACCGAGTCGGCGGCTGACAGGGCTCCCACGGCGAACTTCCCGGAGCGACCTGACCAGTTGGGCGAGCTCCGTGGGCAACATTGTGTCCGCGTCCGACTGAACGTCGTCGAGTACGCTGACTTCGCCGTCCAGAAGCGCCGAGCGCAAACTCCACTGGTCGTGCCGACCTTCAACCGGTTCGACGCCGATGCCGGCAACCACGGAGCGTCGACGCACTTCGTCAGCCCAGCCAAGGGCCTCGACATCGTGATCACCAAGGTCCCCGGGTGTCACTCGGGCGAGCACGTAGCGCACGCGCTCGTCCCTGGCCGGCCATTCCGCAGGATGCACCTTTTCATCGAGCGCACCGGAGTCGATGAGATCGTCGACAATGGGCAACGGCAAAGACTGTACGAGCCGCTGCCACACCTCGGCGGAAAGGGTTGCGTGCGCCGCGGCCGCCGTGGCTTCCAGGTGCAATTGCCATGCGTCGGCTGACACAGAGTCCGTCGATGGTATGGGTAGCCTGCCGGTGAGGATGGCTTCGGCGCGAGCGAGTTCATCGTCGCCAAGTAGAGGCATGCCTGCCGCTGTAAGTTCGGCGAGATGGTTCAGGGCGATGAGCGGAGATAGCCCGGATAGGTGTGCCCGCACCGTAGGCACCACGACGGACAACGAATCAGCCTGGGCGCCGAGATTGGTGAGTACCGCGGCAAACAAGTCGGCATTTCCCGATTGCTCGGCCATGCGATCCAGGACGGCGCCGATACGGGCAGGCAGCTCCACTAGAGTCGGCGTTATCTCGGACGTCGGCGCCCGCTCGACTATCGCTGGTGCGGACCTTCGGCGAGCGCGTAAGGCTGGCACCTCGCCGCGCAGGCGGGCGAGTCGACGCCTTTCGCGTTGCTCGAGCTCCATCTGGCGAAGAGTCTCGAGGTCGGGCTCATCGATGAATTCCGAAGCCATCGATCGAATTTCCCCCCTCCATGGCGCATCGCATTTCGCCCATCCGCGAAAGCGACAATGTGATCTATGTCAGGTTACGCCCGCAACGGCTCGCCCGGGTGAACCGAGAAGCTCGGCGTTGCACACACCGATCGGCAGACAGCGAAGCCCTCAACTCTGCATCCCCCACGCTCCGCACAGGCCCACGTCTGCCTAAGCCTCTAATTGTGTGATCTCGCGCCACCAGGCGGCTACTCGGCTGTCCATCCAATAGAGCATCTCGGCCTTACCCGTCGCATTGTCGATGCCGCCCTGGCTGTTCTCGATCGGCCAGCGCTTCTCCTTGAACAACTGTCCGGAGATGCGGCTAAGGGCTGCGTGCTCGCTGCTCTGCTGACGCTCGGGAAGTCCCGAACGCTGGAGAATGTCAGTGAACCGAACCTTCTCGTCTGGGTGCTCGGCCGTGGCCTCGAACAGCGCGCGTACCCCGGGAAGGTGGTTCACCTTGCTCCACAGAAGTGCAAGCTGGGCCCTTGTCCACAGCCCCTGGCGTCCCAGGTCAATGGCAGTGTCCGTTCCGTCAATCTCCGCGAGCAGCCCAGTGAGCTTGACATTGAGGGACTCGACGTCGGCCAGTGCCGCGACGACAGCGGACCGCAGAGTTCCGTGATTCATTGCAGAGTCCCCCGGCCTGATTTCGCCAACGAAGCCCCACCATAAGCACCATATGGATTCGTCCACGAAACCGCAAGAGTTCGAGAGGGGACGTCGGCAACCAGTTCTGCAGTGCGGCGACTGGCGGCTTGCCCGACGGGAGGACGGGCTCACCCTCAGGAGGGCGACACCACACCGGGACCTCCCATCGACCCACCTCCAGGACCATCCACGCATAGGCGCACCGGTAGCCAGGCGATGAGGTCCTGCTGCACAGCCCGCAGCTGCTTCGACATCCGAGCCGGGACCTGGGTCACGTGATCGGCCAGGCGACAGTGACCAAGTGCGAGCGCTGGCGGGAGCAAGAGTCGATGACCAGCCCTTCAGCCCGGCTGCCGGTCGATCAGTCCTCTTCTGGACGAGCAGTGTTCCGCGGGACCCTAGTACTCCAGCTGTAGATCTTGATCTTGGCGCTCTGGCATACGGGCGGCTCGGTCTGGTGACCTCCGACGGGTGGACCCGCGACCGTTGAGTAGGCA